>JACPXO010000012.1 GCA_016196505.1 Candidatus Omnitrophota bacterium | reverse complement strand
GGTCAAAACCCTCACGAATGCGATTAAAAAGGCCCTTGAGGGCTTTAAGGAAGACATCACGAAGAAAACCCAGGTTGAAAAAATCCTGATCTTCCGAAAGGTGGTGGAAAAAATTACCTACTCGAAGGACTCGCTGGAAGTGGTGATTTCCCTTAAGGATAAGACCTCTTCACTTCTGGCGGGCGGGAGTGTTGGAGTGTCGGGGAGGCGGGCGGCGAGAATCCGTCTGAGTGAAGAAAACCCCGCGCCCCCTTCCGGTGACGCGAGGTTCGAACTCCAAGGTGGTGGGCAGGGGTGGATTCGAACCACCGAAGGCAAAGCCAGCAGATTTACAGTCTGCCCCATTTGGCCGCTTTGGTACCTGCCCTTAAAATCAGAGAACAGAAAACAGATAGCAGAAAACAGATAGGAGAAGTTAAAGAGTGTTTGTGCTTCTCCATTTACCAATTAAAGAAAAAAGCATAGCGCACAACGCGTCATATGCCTGATCAAGTTTTGCGTGTTCTTCCGCAGTAATATATCGGGAGCCCACGGCAAAATCAAGCCACGCCCTGGTTTCTTCGGCGGATCCCTTCGCATCCACAAGCTGGCGAATAAATACCTGCTCGTATTTTCGCTTGGCGAATCCTTCACGGATGTTGACCGCGACAGACCTGGAAGACCTGTATATTCATGGCAAGCGAAAAAGCGGATTCATATACTTTCAAATCTTTGACCGTCCTGATCGCCGTTTCCATGTCCTATCTTCTGCCCTCTGTTCTCTGTTTTCTGCAAAAAAGCTGGAGGTCGGGATCGAACCGACGACCTACGGTTTACAAAACCGTTGCTCTACCGGCTGAGCTACTCCAGCACAATTACCTAAAAGCTTTTGGCAAAAACTTAAGAATGTCGCTGGCCGTGAGCGCAAGCTCCCCCGTCTCTTTCACCGCCAAGTCCGCCGCGAGGCCATGGCAGTAAACCCCCCAGCACGCCGCCCGAAAAACATCGAGCCCCTGGCCGATAAAAGAGGCGATGACACCGGTGAGCACATCCCCGGCTCCCCCCTTGGCCATCCCGGGGTTACCCGTCGGGTTTTCATACACCGATCCGCCGCTCACTACCAGAGTTCCCGGACCTTTCAAAACAAGCACCCCATCATAAATCTTGGACAATTTTTTTGCAAGCGTCGCCCGGGTTTTTCTGCCCCTGGGCCAAGCCGTGGCAAAAACTCTCTCAAACTCGCGCTCATGAGGCGTAAGAACAAGCGGCCCGCGATGGGTTTTCAGAAGCTTAGCCGAGTGTCTAAAGGCGTTCAACCCGTCCGCGTCCAGCACGATAGGGACGGGTGCATTCGACACGAGGCGCCTTACCAAGGACACGGTGGACGGCGCGCACCCAAGCCCCGGGCCAAGGGCTATGGAGTTGACCCCGCGGCTACGGATAAACGCCATGATCCGGGAGTAGCCAGCGATGCTCAAAGCGCCGTTCGTAGTGCTGGGAAGTCCCAAGGTCATGACTTCAACGAGCGATCTTGAAAAAAGCGATTGCAGACTTGCGGCACACCCGAGCGTAGTCAAGCCCGCGCCTGAGACAAGCGCCGCGCGGCTTGCCAGGATCGCGGCCCCGGTCAAACCCCTGGATCCGGCCAAGACCAGCGCGTGGCCGTAGTTTCGCTTATCGGAATTCTTTTTTCTAGGCAAAAGCGGGAATTTTTTTTCCGGACGGGGTCTCATCCGCGTTTTTTGAAAATCAGCATGGCGCTGGCGACGGCGTAGTTTTCGGTGTGCGAGAGACTCACCACCGCGTTCCGGATCCCGCGTTTCTTCCGGGCCCGTTCGGCCAATCCGTGCCACCGGACCATGGGTTTTCCATAGGCGTCGTTCAGGATCTCGATATTTTTCCAGCCGACGAAATCGCGCTCGACCTCGCCCAGCGCTTTAAAGATCGCTTCTTTGGCCGCGAAGCGGGCCGCCAGGTGCTGTTCGGGGTAGCGTTTGGAGTGCGCGTACGCGAGCTCCCGGCCGGTGTACACCTTATTTAAAAAATCCTTGCCCCATTTTTTGCTGACCCGGGCCAGGCGTTTGATCTCCACGATGTCGATGCCTATGGCTCCGGTGCCTGCGCTCACGCGATAAGCCCTTTCATCTCGCGCACGGCCTCATCGAGCCCCACGACGAGCGCCCGCGTCACGATCGAGTAACCGATGTTCAGCTCTTCCAATTCACGTATCTTCGCGACGGCCTTCACGTTCTCATAATCAAGACCGTGACCGGCATGCGCCACGAGTCCGAAGCTACGCGCCAAGCGCGCGGCCTCTTTCAGGCGCAACCATTCCCTCTTCGCCGCGGCTTGAGTCGGTTGGTTAGCATAAGTCCCGGTGTGAAGCTCGATCGCGTGGGCGCCTATTCTCTTGGCCTCCTGGATCTGGCGGGAATCGGCGTCAATGAATAAACTCACGAGGACCCCTCGTCGGGAAAAATCATCGACGCAGGCGCGAATGGCTTTGCTTTTCTTAAAAAGGTCGAGGCCGCTTTCCGTGGTGCGTTCCGCCCTTCTTTCGGGGACCAGCGTGATCTGGCCCGGAGAAAGCCGTGCGGCTGTCCGTCTCACGGACGGAGCGATGGACATTTCGAGATTCAATTTTATGGAGAGTATTTCTTTGACACGAAAAAGATCCTGGTCCTGAATATGACGCCTGTCTTCGCGAAGATGCATGACCACGGCGTACGCTCCGGCGCGTTGGCACACACCGGCCGCCCACACCGGGTCAGGGTAGCCGGGAGGAGTGCCCCGCACATCGGCCGGGAGGCGCGCCTGTCTCAGCGTCGCCACGTGGTCAATGTTCACCCCAAGCTTCATGGCTTGTCGGAAGCCGCCTTTTCGATGGGAACGGTGACTTCCACGACATAGGGTTCGCCGG
>JACPXO010000172.1 GCA_016196505.1 Candidatus Omnitrophota bacterium | reverse complement strand
TACGCCTTGAAAGAGATCCCGCCGGTCATTGAACGCCTAAGAAAGGCCTCCACCGAAAGAGCCCATGCTCGTTGATACGCACTGCCATTTGCACTTCGACGCGTTCGACCCTGACCGCGAGGCCGTCATTCAGCGCGCGCTGGATTTTGGCGTGAAATCCCTCGTCAACGTCGGCACGGATCCCAAAACCAACCGTCAGGCCCTCGAGCTTTCCAGAACTTATCCTTTTATGGCGGCGACCGCCGGGCTTCATCCGCATCACGCGCATGAAATTTCCGAAGAGGGGTTTAAAGACTTTGAAACATTCGTGACTCAAAACCCTCCCGTCGCGATCGGGGAGATAGGGCTTGATTATGTCAAAAGCCAGTCGCCTCCGGAGACACAAAAGACGACTTTCGCCCGCATGTTGGATCTGGCCGCGCGCCGCAACCTCCCTGTCATCGTCCACTCGAGAGAGGCCTTTGAGGATACGCTCGCGATCTTGCGGTCAGAGGCCCGGGGCAAGCTTCGCGGCGTTATGCATTGTTTTTCCTATGACCGCGACGCTTTAAAAAAGGTCCTGGACCTGGGGTTTCTCGTGTCTTTCACCTGCAACGTCACGTTCAAGAACGCGTCCGCGCTCCTTGAGGTCGCGCGGACAGCGCCTCTGGACCGGATCATGCTCGAGACGGATTCCCCGTACCTGGCGCCTCAAATTTACCGGGGGAAGCGGAACGAACCCTGTTGCCTAACCCACTTGGCCGATTTTCTTTCCGAAGAAAGGGGCATCGAACGGACCGTGCTCGAAGAAACCACCACCCGTACCGCCGCGGAGTTTTTCGGGTTGTCGCTGCCCTCATGAATTTCATCCGTGATTTTTGGGCGACCCGGCGCGCGAGCGCCTGGATGCTTGTCTTTATTTTATGTTTCTACGGGCTATTGATCCTCAACCGGGGGTTCTCGGAAAGGGGGCCGGAAGGCATCGCCAAGCCCGCCGAATCCCGCATGACGTTCGAAGAATTGAAGGCCCGCGAAGAAACGTTCAAAAAGAACATTCTTGTCCGGCCGCAGCTTCTCGGGATGGTGACGCTCGTTTTTTTGAGCGTGCTTTTGCTGGGACTGGCGGTCAACGCGTATCTTTTGGTCAACAAATTCTTGGGCCGCGCGTCGTTCTCGACCGCACCAAGCCCGCCGCCCGTTCCTTGGGGCGTCAAGGACGCCGTGGAGGTTTTTATATTTTTATTCTTTGCCGAAGCCATGATCGTGTTCTCCGAGATCGGCCTCTCCCTGTTTTTTGATGTCGAAAAATTGAATAAAGATCTTTTATTGATGGCGAACAGTATGTTAAGGGATATCGCGGTCGCGGGGTTCGTCTTGGCCCGGGTCCGCCGGCGCTTCGGACAACCCTTGGCCTCGATAGGCCTCACCTTAAAAGATTTTTTTCAAAATGTGCGAAGAGGGCTTCTGGGGTACCTGGCGGTCATCCCGTGGCTTTTGGTTTTATTCCTCCTGATCTCCGCGGTGACCCAATGGATCTCCTACGAGCCCTCGCCTCAACCGGTGGTGGAGATGTATTTGAAAAAGACGCCAGGCCGCACCCTTCTTTTTTTCACGTTTTTCGTGGCGATCGCCGGCCCGGTCATTGAGGAAATTTTTTTCAGGGGCTTTGCCTACACGGCCCTGCGCCGTCGCTTCGGTGCGGGGTGGGCCATGGCGGCGACCGCCGCTCTTTTCGCCGGGCTTCATTTGAGCTGGGTCGCTTTTTTGCCTATCTTTATGCTCGGGATCTTTTTGGCCTATCTTTACGAAAAAACGGGGTCTTTAGTCGGGCCGATGGCGGCCCACGGGGTCCACAATCTGGTGATGGTGTGTTTCACGCTTGGGTTTAAGTCTCTGTCGGGATGAAAAACTCGCTTCGGGCCCTCGGGGAGTTCGGGTTGATTGCCATGATCCGGCGGTCCATAAAAAATAAGCCGTCGGTACGCGTCGGTATCGGGGATGACGCCGCCGTCCTTTCTTTCACCCGGCGCAAAGATCTGTTGTTTACGACGGACATGCTGGTTGAGGGCAGGCATTTTCGAAGGGACCGGGCCACGCCTTTTGAGATCGGTTGGAAGGCCATGGCAGTGAACGTGAGCGACATCGCGGCCATGGGCGGCCTTCCCACGGCGGCGGTGGTGTCCGCGGGCTTTCCGAAGGATCTCAGCGTCGGCTTCATTCGCGAGATCTATCGCGGGTTGAAGGCCGTCTCGAGAAAATTCGGGGTGGATCTTGTCGGGGGCGACACGAACCGCGCCGAAACGATCACGCTTTCGGTCGCCATGCTGGGTGAGGTTCGCCGTGGAAAAGCCATTTGCCGTTCAGGCGCGAAAATAGGCGACGTGATCTTCGTGACGGGTTTCCTCGGGGGGTCGGTCGTCTCGGGAAAGCACCTTAAATTTACTCCCCGCGTGGCGGAAGCCCGGTACCTGGCGCGTCATTTTAAGGTACACGCGATGATGGATTTATCCGACGGGCTGGGGTCCGATATCCATCGTTTGACCGAGGCCAGCCGGGCCGGGGCGGTGATCTCCGAGCCAGGCATCCCTGTGTCGGGTGTCAAGATTTCGACCGAGCAGGCGCTCGGAGACGGGGAGGATTTCGAGCTTCTTTTTACGCTTTCGGTCAAAGACGCCGTCCGGTTGGCGCTTGCCCGGCCCGTCGCGGGCCTTCAGCCGTTCCATCCGGTGGGGAAGATCGTGTCCGCCAAAGAAGGGGTGACGCTCGAAACAAAGGACATGACACGCCGTAAGATCCGGACCCTGGGTTTCGATCACTTTCGGTGAAAAAGGATATGGTTTTTCAAAGTCGGTCGGCCGCCCAAACCCGGGCGCTTGGAAAAAAGATCGGTGGAATTCTTGGATCCGGCGACGTCGTGGCGCTTTGCGGGGAACTCGGATCCGGGAAAACTACCTTTGTCAAAGGAGTGGCCCAAGGGCTCGGGATCGCGGCGAGCGAAGTGGCCAGCCCCACGTTCGTGATCGTGCACGAGTATGAGGGAAGAAAAAAAGTTTATCATGTGGACTGGTACCGTTTAAGATCGCTGGGGGCCGTGGACGCGGGGATGGCTCGTGAGTATTTTGAGGGGGACGGTGTGACGCTTATCGAATGGGCTGACCGGGCCCCGGCTCTTTTGCCGGTAGCGCGGCTCGTGGTCCATTTAAAACATCGAGGGCTTAATGCCCGCGAGATCCGCGTGAGCGCCAAGGGTCAGCGTCATGAGATGCTTATCCGCCGGCTGGCGAAACCATGAAACTCCTGGCGATGGATACTTCCAGCCCCGTTTTGAGCGCGGGGATCTTTGAGGGTGAAGATCCGGTGCTCCAATTTGAGTCCGAAGGTTTTTTAAAACACTCTAGCGCTCTCTTGCCGGTGATCGACCGGCTTTTCAAGAAAAGCGGCCTTAAACCCGCCCAAGTAGACGGGCTCGCCGTGGGTTTGGGCCCCGGCTCTTTCACGGGGCTCAGAGTGGGGGTCACCGTGACCAAGGTTCTTGGCTATGCCTTGCGGAAAAAAGTAGTCGGTGTGTCGAGTCTCGAAGCGATGGCTTACGCGGTAAAAGATTTCGAGGGAAAGATCGCCGTGGTGCTGGACGCCAAGCGCGGCAACCTTTACGCGGCGCTTTATGAAAAAAAAGGGAAGGAGGCGCGGGTGTTTCGCAAACCCAGGCTTTACCGGGCCGAGGGGTTTGTCCGGCAGTTGTCCGGCGCCTCGTTGTGCGTGGGCGACGTGGCTATCCAAGGATTTGCCGGGAAATGGGTGTGTGCGTTTCCAACCGCCCATGGGGTCGTTCGCGCGGCCATGACCCGGATCCGGAAGAAAAATTTTTCCGCGGTGGAGACGCTCGAGCCCCTTTACCTTTATCCGAGAGATTGTCATGTTATCCGGAAATAAGGTCTCAAGAAAAATTTTGACGTGGTCCGAGATACGTCTTGATTTTTTAAAGGCGAATCTCCGGGCGATCCGCGCGCGGTTGGGCGGATCAGGCACGGATCTTTTGGCCGTCGTGAAAGCGGATGCCTATGGTCACGGGATGAAGGCCGTGGCGTCGGCTCTCAAAGCGGAGGGAGTCGGTTTTTTTGGCGTGGCGAATATCGAGGAGGCCGTGGATCTCAGGGAAGTGTGCCCGCGCGAGCGGATCTTGGTGCTCGGAAGTTTCCACCCGAGCCACGTGCGTGATTTTATCCGCCATGACATCACCCCGACGGTTTCATCGCTCGAGGACGGCCGGTGTTTACAGGAAGCTCACCCCGCGGGGCGTCCTCAGTTCAGGATCCACGTCAAGATCGATACCGGCATGGGCCGCCTCGGATTGTGGCATGAGGACATCGAGCCGTTTTTTCGCGAACTTAAAAAATATTCTTCGCTGATCGT
>JACPXO010000011.1 GCA_016196505.1 Candidatus Omnitrophota bacterium | reverse complement strand
GCTACGGCTCATTTCTAAAAAAGTTTCGATGAAGCGTGCGCTCATCACCGGGATCACCGGTCAAGATGGTTCCTACCTTACCGAGCTTCTCCTGGAAAAGAGGTATGAGGTTTTTGGGATAGTCAGGCGCTCAAGCTCGATCAATCGCGGAAGGATAGATCCGATCTTCGAGCGTTCGGTGCTTGCCCGAAAGCGTCTTCATCTTATGTATGGGGACTTGAGCGACGCGAGTTCTCTTAACCGGATCATTCGCACGGTGCGTCCTCAAGAGATCTATAACCTCGCGGCCCAAAGCCACGTGAAGGTCAGTTTTGAGATCCCCGAATACACCGCCGACGTCACGGCGATCGGGCCTTTGAGGATCCTGGAAGCCATCCGTGAAGCGGGTCTTAAAACGCGCTTTTACCAGGCCTCCTCCAGCGAGTTGTACGGCCGTAATGAAAAGGGGCCTCAAAATGAGGAAACCCCTTTTCAGCCGGTCAGTCCCTACGCGGTGGCGAAGCTTTTCGGCTATTGGACGACGGTGAATTACCGGGAAAGCTACGGGCTATTTGCGTGCAACGGGATCCTTTTCAATCACGAATCCCCCCGCCGCGGCGAGAATTTTGTCACGCGGAAGATCACCACCGGTGTGGCGCGGATAAAGCTGGGACTTGAGAACAAGCTGTCCCTAGGGAACCTGGACGCCCGGAGAGACTGGGGCTACGCGAAGGATTATGTAGAAGCTATGTGGCGCATGCTTCAGGAACCCAAAGCCGACGACTATGTGATCGCCACCGGCCGGACGCATTCGGTCAGGGAATTCGTGGAGGAAGCGTTTCGATACGCCGGACTGGACTATCGAAAGTACGTACGGATCGATAAGCGGCATTTTAGGCCGCTCGAAGTGAACTACCTTCGCGGGGACGCCCGGAAAGCCGGAAAAAAACTGGGATGGAAACCAAAAACCAGTTTCAAAGAGCTTGTTCACTTGATGGTCGACGCGGACATCGAGGCCCTGCGGAAACCGGCTTGCCGTTCCGTGTGATCGGACATCCTAAGGGTTCGTCATCGTCTTCTGTAGGCGAGTTGTGGTCGTGCCGGGATTTGCTATGGATGCTCGCGTTACGGGACATCAAACTCCGTTATAAGCAGACTCTCGTCGGGGTGGGCTGGGCCGTGCTTCAGCCCGTGACGGGCACGCTTTTGTTTTCGCTCATTTTCGGGCATTGGGCCAAGATGCCGTCCGACGGCACACCTTACCCGGTTTTTGTGTATGCGGGGATCGTGTTGTGGATGTTTTTTTCCGGGTCTTATTCCTCGGCGTCCCAGTCCCTGGTATCTTCCGCGCCTCTTGTGGTCCGCACCTCTTTTCCAAGGATCATCATCCCTTTGGCCACTTTAGGTGCGCATCTGGTGGATTTTTGTGTTTCTTTCGTAGTCATGGCGATCTTGGCCTATTTTTACGGGGTTCGTTTTTCGGCAGGGCTGTTCCTAGTCCCGGTCATTTTATTCTTTACAACCCTGGCGGCGCTCGGGGTGGGGGTCTTTCTCTCTGCGCTGATGGTGGCGTACCGGGATGTCCGGCACGTGATCCCGTTCATGACCCAAGTGTGGATGTATGCAAGTCCTGTCGTTTATTCTTCGCGCATGATCCCCGAGCCCTTCCATGGGCTGTTTTTTTTGAATCCAATGACCGGCTTTATCCACGCGTTCCGTTCAGCACTTTTTTCCAAGCCGTTCCATTGGGACGAGATCCTGATCTCCGTGGTGGTGACGCTTGCGATGTTCATTTTAGGCGTTCTTTATTTCGAGCGATCCGAGCGGCGGTTCGCGGAAATCATCTGAGGCGGTTGTCATGGCAAAAGCGGTCGTGGTGGAATCCCTATCCAAGAAATTCAATACCCGGTCTTTTTGGAAAGCTCGCTCGAGCTTCCGAGAAACCCTCGGCCGGAAACTTTCCTCAGCTTTGGGGATGAAGGATCTCCCAAGGGTTTTTCCCGGAGATCCCGACGGGGCTTTTTGGGCTTTGAAAGGCGTTTCCTTTGAAGTAGAAAAAGGGGAAACTTTGGGTATCGTGGGGAAAAACGGCTCGGGCAAAACAACCTTGATAAGGATCCTCTCCGGCATTATGGACCCGAGCGAAGGATCAGTCCGGTTAACGGGTCCTGTGGCCACGCTCATCGGGGTTGGGACCGGGTTGCATCCTGAGCTTACGGGCCGTGAGAATGTTTACTTGTATGGGACCATTCTCGGCATGAAAAAACAGGAGATCCGGGCGAAATTTGACAGCATCACGGATTTCTCCGGGGTAGGGCCTTTTCTCGATTTTCCGATCAAACGTTATTCCAGCGGAATGACCCTGCGGCTGGCTTTTGCGGTCGCCGCCCACGTTGAATCCGAGATCTATCTTTTGGACGAAGTTTTCGCGGTGGGGGATGCGGAGTTCCGGAAGCGATGTCTGGGGAAGATCCGTGAACTGTCTGGCAAAGGGGCCGCTGTTTTGCTCGCTTCTCACAACGTCCGGCTTCTTCCTGAGATCTGTCAAAAAGGGTTATGGCTTGAAAAAGGCCGGGCGGCGGGTTACGGCGCTATCTCAGAGGTGATCCCCGACTATTTACGGAGCTGCGGATAATGGGCCGGCGCATAGAATCTCTCATGAACAATGTCCGCCAGATCCACCGTTTTGTGAGGGTGAGCGGGGTGCGTCCGGTCCGCTTCGCGGGATCAACGATCCTGAATTTTGTGTCATCCCTGCTCGAGGGAATCAGCATAGGGCTCATCATACCGCTTTTAGACATCATCATGAGACGCGGGGAAACCCCTTTATTGGCCCAGATCTCGCCTCTGAACGCGATGATCGGTCTTTTGCCTGAGCGGCGGTTAAAATACGTGTTTTTCACGGTGCTCGGATGCCTTTTTGGCGCCATCGCGATCAAGCATTTTTTTATCTATTACAGTGACTTGCTGGTTTCCAAGATCAGCCGGGCCGCGGAACAGTCTCTCCGCGTCAAAATTTTCAACGGTTATCTTGGCTACAGTAAGATCGCTTTTGACCGGGCCAGGATCGGGCACCTAACGGACTTGGCGACTTCCCAGGTGATCTATGCTTGCGACGTATTTCGTTACGGGCATAATTTTTTGTTGTATGGCTTTATGCTGACGGTCCACTTAATGATCATGTGCGTTATTTCCTGGAAGCTTACGCTGGTCTCCTTTTTATTCATTCCTTTTATTTACCTGGCTCTCCGGATGATCGCCCAAAAGATAAAATTTTCAACCCAGTTCAAATTCAAAGCGGATCAGGAACTGAACGCCTACCTCCATGACTCGCTCTCCAATATGGCTTTGATCCACTCTTATACCAATGAAGCGGCCGAGAGCCGCCGCTACGAATCCATGAGCGAAAAGAGCCGCCAGAGTCTCCACAGCATCTGGAAGAAGATCTTGTTTGCCCCACACATCCAGGAAGTCATCCTGGCTTTTACGATCAGCGTGCTCATCTCCGTTTGCGTTTTTATATTCTTAAGGGGCAGCGCCGCTCTAGGCTTTTCCTCGTTTTTAACGTTCTTCGTTTTCCTTAGGCGTTTTTCGACCAGTGTGACGGCTTGCGGGACGTGCGTGGCGGAGATCTCCAAGTCTTTTGAACCGATGGGAAGGATCTTGCAAATGCTGGAAAACCAGGAGGCCTATTCGATCAAAAACGGAGCGACCCCGTTTTCAGGCCTTGAAAGCGACATTGAGTTCAGGAACGTTTCCTTCGCTTATGAGGAAACCCGGATCCTGGATTCGGTCTCGGTCACTTTCGAAAAAAATAAGATGACGGCGATCCTAGGCCCGACCGGTTCCGGGAAGACGACCCTGATCCACTTGATCCCGCGATTTTACGACCCGACCGGCGGCACGATCCGTCTCAATGGCCGGCCGCTCCAGGAATACGATCTGAGATCTTTGAGACGGAAGATCGCGCTCGTGAGCCAGGACACGCAGATCTTTAACACCTCGATCCGCGAGAACATCGTTTATGGGCTGGAAACCCACGTTTCTCAGGAAGCGTTGGACAACGTCGTCAAAAAATCGTACCTGTACGATTTTATCATGAGTTTACCGGCCCGGTATGAAACGCTGGTCGGAGAGAGCGGTGTCCGGTTATCCGGCGGGGAGAAACAGCGCCTTGCGATCGCGCGGGCGCTTTTAAAAAACCCCGATGTTTTTGTTTTTGACGAAGCGACGAGTTCCCTGGACATGGAAACAGAGTTGTCCATCCAAAGGTCCGTTGATGAGCTGACCAAGGGAAAAACGGTGATCGTGATCGCCCATCGTTTATCCACCATTCGAAACGCGGACACTCTGGTGGTGCTTGAAAAAGGGAAGGTGACCGAGCAGGGTAAGTTTTCCGACCTCGTCCGGAAAGAGGGAAGGTTCCGCCATTATTGGAGTTTCCAAAACATTGACTGAGCCGCTCGTTTCGGTGGTGATCCCCTGTTATAACGCCCAAGACTCCGTCGCTGAGGCGATAGAGAGCGCGCTCGGTCAGCGGCTCGAATCAATAGAGGTGATCGTCGTGGACGATGGGTCCGAGGATCAAAGCGCAGCGGTGGTTCGCACGAAATTTCCGGAGGTTCGTGTGGTCAACACCCCGAATCGCGGCGGCAGCGCGGCAAGGAATCTTGGCACGCGCCTCTCCTCGGGAAAGTTCGTTCAATATTTGGATGCCGACGACGTCTTGGCCGCCGGGAAGCTTCGCGCGCAGATCGCGGCCCTTGAGACAAGCGGTGCCGATGTCGCCTACGGCGATTGGGAGAAACTCATAAAGGAAAAAAGCGGCGCCTTGGTGCGCCAGGCACTTGTCAGGCGTCAGTTACAAGAGGACGCGCAGGCGGAGTTTCTTTGGGACTGTTGGTGCCCGCCCGCGGTGTATCTTTTTCGCCGTGAAATGATCAAAAGAACCGGCCCTTGGGACGAGGCCCTGGACTGTATCCAGGATGCGCGTTTTCTCTTTGACTGCGCAAGGGCCGGCGCCAGTTTTATTTATTGCCCGGGCCTCATGGCGTCCTACCGGCGCCTTTCACGGCGATCGGTCTCGACCCGAAATCCGCTCGGGTTCGCCAGGACTTTTTTCCGTTGTGCGCGCGCCATTGAAGAAATATGGAGAAAGGAAGGCGAGATCAGGGGCTTGCGGCACCGGACGCTTTTGCAGATCTACTCCTATCTAGCCAGAGCCACTTTTGAGATCGATCGGGCGACGTTTGAGCGTTGCTACGCCACCTTGAAAAATCTTGAGCCGCGC
>JACPXO010000171.1 GCA_016196505.1 Candidatus Omnitrophota bacterium | reverse complement strand
CGTCGACGCGCGCACAGGAACAAAGCATTCTTTGGATCAACTGTTCTTTGGACATTTCCAGACTGAAAATAGCCGTAGGAACGTTGAGGACCATTCCGGCGTGCTCGGCGATGCAGGTCATCAGGGCGCTTTTCCCCATGGCGGGCCGGGCTGCGATGATGATCAGGTCCGACGGTTGCAGCCCAGCGGTCTGAGTGTCGAACTCGTGAAAACCTGTGGCCACCCCCGTGATGTGTTCTTTACGCTGGTAGAGGCGGTCTATCGTTTCGATCTGATTGCGGATGAGGTCTTTGAGCGGCACAACACCCCCGGTGAATTTTTGTCCGGTGATGTCGAAAATAACCTTTTCGGAGCGGTCCAGAAGCGCGTCCACGTCCTCGGCGCTATCGTAGCTGTCGGCGATGATCTGAGTGGCGCTTGAGATAAGGTGCCTGAGAATGTATTTTTCGCGGACGATCTTGGCGTGATACAGGAGATTGGCCGCTGTTGGGACCGCCGTGGTCAGATACGCCAGGTAGCTCGGCCCTCCGACGTCCTCAAGCTGGCTTTCTTTTTCTAAACGGTCGGTGAGCGTCACCAGATCAATGGCCTTGTTTTCATTGAAAAGACCCGTCATACATTGAAAGATCTTCTTATGGGCGTCTTTGTAAAAATAACCTGGGGAAAGAAGTTCTACCGACTGGGCCATCGCGTCCTCTTCGATCATCATCGAGCCCAAAACGGCGATCTCCGCGTCGAGGTTCTGGGGAGGAACTTTCTCTTTTTGGATCAGTTCTTCTAGATTACGCATCGACGGGCCTCACGCTTTTTTAACGACGGCTAGTTTAAGTTTCACCTGAACTTCCGGGTGGAGTTTAACGGGGATCTCGTAATCCCCCAGACGCCGGACCGGCTCCTGGAGGTGAATGTCTTTCTTATCCAAGGCGATCCCCTGTTTGAGAAGCGCCTCTTGAATGTCCTGGCTTGTGACAGAACCAAAAAGCTTGTCCGACTCGCCGGCCGAGGCCTGGACCGTCAGACCGGTCTCTTTGATCTTGGCGGCTAAGGCGTCGGCTTTGGCCCTGAGGTCGCTTTCTTTTTGGGAGCGTTTCAGCTTTTCAAGCTCAAAACTTTTAAGGTTGGAGGGCGTGGCGAGTTTGGCTTTGCCGCTCGGGATGAGGTAGTTGTAAGCGTACCCCGAGGTGACCTTCACGAGGCCTCCCCGACTGCCAAGCTTGGGGTCGTTATCGGTCAAAATGACCTCGATATCCTTCATAGACCCTGGCCTTTACTCCGCTACGAACGGCAAAAGCGCGATATGGCGGGCCCGCTGGATCTGACGCGCCAGGTGCCTTTGAGATTTGGCGCTGGCCCCCGAGATGCGGCTCGGGATCATTTTCCCTCTTTCCGTCACGAAATATCTCAGCCGGCTGATATCCTTATAATCGATGGTGGCGATCTCTTCCGGGGTGAACTTGCAAACCTTCTTTTTTATGAACTTTTTCTTATGGTCCTTCGCCGACTTCTTTTTCTTCCTTAGATTTCTTTCCACTTAAGTTATCTCCTGTTTAAAAGTGACACGCGGCCGTTTAAAACGGCGTTTCTTCGCCCGCTTTCGCGCCCGGGTCGGCGGCCTCCTCAAGCTGGATCTCCGGGATCTCTTCTTTCGCGGACCCTTGAGACGCTTCCACAGGGGTCCCCTTTTCCTTTCCGGCCCCGCCCCTGAGGAACTGGACGTTCATAGCGATGACTTCGATCGTGCTCCTTTTCTGCCCGTCGGGGCCGTCCCAACTGCGGGATTGAAGGCGCCCTTCCACAAAACAGGGGCTCCCCTTCGTCAAGTATTCGCCGCACAGTTCTCCCATGCGTCCCCACACGACCACGCGGACAAAACTCACCTCTTCTTTTTTCTCGCCCGTTTGGAGCTTGTACACGCGGTTCATCGCGAGAGTGAAACTAGCCACGGCGGACCCGCTCGGGATGTAACGGATCTCCGGATCTCTGGTCAGATTGCCGATCAACAACACCTTGTTCAGACTTGCCATGGGGACCTCCTCGTTTGAGCCGCTTTAACGTGGATCCTTGTTCACTAAGAGATAGCGCATTACGTGGTCGTTCAGCCGAACCGCCTGTTCCAGTTTGTGGGTGGCCTGCGAATCCATCTGAAAGTTGACGACGACATAAAGCCCCTCGTGCTTTTTCCCGATCTTGTAGGCCAAACGGCGTTTACCCCATTCTTGCAGGCCATCCACGCGGCCGCCGTTTTTGGTGACCCACTCCTGGATCTGGTGGACCACGCTCTTGGAAGTCTCGGTAGCCAGATCAGGATCAATGATAAAAACACCTTCGTAATTCTTCATTCCATCACCCCTTTAGATTAACGATTGCAATTGACTTAAACGATGCCTCGCGCTTTCAAAACCTTCCTCCACCCACGTTTCACAAATAGCCACGGCCTTCGCCAAGATCGCCGGGAAACGGCGTGCCTCTTCGGGCGAAAACCGGTCGAGTACAAAAGGCACTAGATCCCTGGGAAGCGGCTTTTTTCCGATCCCGATCCTGAGTCTCGGAAAGTCCTGGGAACCGAGCGCCTCAATGACCGATTCTAATCCGTGATGGCCGCCCGCGCTTCCCGATTCTCTGAGCCGCAATTTTCCGAACTCCAGATGCACGTCGTCACACACCAAAAGGAGGTCGCGATCTTTAGCGCGTTTGCGCTTTTTAAAAGCCAGCACGGCCTCTCCCGTACGGTTGACGAACGTGCGGGGTTTCAGAAGAAGCGCCTCTTTCCAGTCCGCGACCTCGGCGTGAAAAATTTTTTTGAACTCCCATTCGGCCGCGGCCGCGTCCAGCACCGCAAAACCGACGTTGTGCCGCGTCCTCTCGTACGGTTTTCCGGGGTTGCCTACCCCCACAATGCCCTTCACTTCTTTTCTGGCTTGACCGTTTTTTCCGCCGCCTTGGGTTCTTCTTTGCCCTTCTCAGCACCGGCCGCCGGGGTCTCCTCTTCTTTCTTCTCGGTGAGCACCTCGACCTCTTGGGGATCAGCCGGGGTTTCTTCAATCTTCTCCTCATGAAGTTTCACGAGGAAGAGCACCGTTTCCGGATCCGTCAGCACCTTGAGGGTGTCGGCGACCGTGATATCTGTTACGTGAATGGACTCGTTGAGCTTGAGACCGGATACATCCACATCGATGTGTTTGGG
>JACPXO010000170.1 GCA_016196505.1 Candidatus Omnitrophota bacterium | reverse complement strand
TGAACCAGTCGCCCTACGGGGACGGCTGGCTTTTTCAGATGGAGTGCTCCGATCTCAAAGAGCTCGATTCTCTCCTGGGAGAAGCCGAGTACCAGTCCGTCAAACACACCGCTCACTAATGGATTACATTTCGAATACCCAGGAAGACAAGGCCGCGATATTAAAAGCCATCGGGGTTTCCTCGTTCGAGGAGATCATTTCAAAAATTCCAAAAAAGCTCAGGGATTTTAACCTGCGTCTGGCTCCCGGCGTTTCGGAGCTGGAGCTTGACCGCGAGATGGATGAGATCGGCCACGCGAACAAGAATTTCAAATACTTTATCCCGTACCTCGGCGCGGGCAATTATGACCATTTTGTGCCGGCCGTCATCGACCGCCTCACCGCCCGGGGCGAATTCATCACTTCCTATACCCCTTATCAGGGGGAGGCGAGCCAAGGCACGCTACAGAGCATTTACGAGTACCAAAGTCTTATCTGCGAACTCACGGCCATGGATTACTCGAACGCCTCCATGTATGACGGCGCTTCGAGTCTCGCCGAAGCGGTACTCCTGGCTTTGCGCTCCGACGGAAGAACAAAAATATTGATCCCCCGAACCGTTCATCCCGAGTACAGCGCCGTCGTCAAAACCTATCTTTCTTTCGTGCGATCCGAGATCGTGGATATTCCCATGAAGGACGGGGCGATGGATCTTGAAGCGCTCGAGAAACGGCTGGACGACACCGTAGCCGCCGTGGTCATTCAGCAGCCGAATTTTTTTGGGATCTTGGAAGACGCCCAAAGGGTGTCCGAGCTTGCCCATAAGGCGGGCGCGCTTTTGATCGCGTGCGTGAATCCTATTTCTCTCGGGATCCTCGAGCCGCCCGGGGAGTACGGCGCCGACATCGCGGTGGGCGAAGGCCAACCGCTCGGGAACCCCGTGTCTTTCGGCGGGCCGCACTTCGGTTTCTTCACCGTCAAAGAAGCGCTTTTGCGGAAGATCCCGGGCCGGATCTCGGGGATGACGGTCGATAAGGTAGGCGCGCGCGCTTTTGTGCTCACGCTTCAGGCGCGCGAACAGCACATCCGCCGCGAAAAGGCCACTTCGAATATCTGCACGAACCAGGCGCTGTGCGCTTTGAAAGGGGCTGTGTATCTGACCCTCTTGGGCAAAGAGGGGATAAAGAAGGTGGGGCTTTTGAATCTTGAAAAGGCCCACACGACTTTTGAGCGGCTCACGAAGATCAAAGGTGTCTCTGGCTTTTCAACGAAACCCTTTTTCAACGAATTTGCGGTGAGGGTCGATAAGGACAGTCGGCGGCTTAAAGAGAGTCTTAAAAAGCACAAGATCCTCGGGCCCTTGGCGCTTGAAAGATTTTTTCCGGATATGACCTCAACGTTTCTAGTGGCGGTGACGGAAAAGCGCACGGCAAGCGACTTGGATCATTTGGCCAAAGCCATCGAGGAAGCTTAATGACCCCACCACCTCTTTTTGCGGCGTTTCGGTTTTGAGGGTAGGCTACGTTTATCTTTTAAGAAGTTCAAAAGATGGGTTATTTTATCTTGGGTGGACCACTGACCTGAAACGCCGCCTTGGCGCGCACAACAGAGGCTTAGTTCAATCAACCAGGTCTCGGCGACCGTTTGAGCTGATGTATTACGAAATACACACAACCCCCAAATTGGCAAAGTTACGAGAACAAAAACTAAAGTATAATCCCAATATGTATAGACATTTTAAGAAAAGAGCTTTATTGTGCGCGCCAATGCCGATAGGCGGAAAAGAGGTGGTGGGGTGAGCCAGCTCATTTTCGAAAAACATTCTTTCAACGACGCCTCCTGGCTCCCGTCTCCCGCCGGCGCCTCCGAAAAGATCCTTGAGCGCATCCCCAGCCGGTTTTTGAGGAAAAAAGACGCCGAGCTTCCTTCGCTCTCGGAGCTTGATGTCGTGAGGCATTTCACGAACCTATCCAAGAAAAATTTCTGCGTGGACACTCATTTTTATCCTTTGGGCTCGTGCACCATGAAATACAACCCAAAGGTGCTGGACTCCATCGCCGCCTCGACCTCGTATTCGCAGATCCATCCGTATCAGGATGAGGAGGACGTCCAGGGGGCCCTGCGCGTTTTTTATGAAATGCAGGGTTACCTGTCGGAGATTACCGGCATGGATGAATTCACGCTCCAGCCGGCGGCGGGCGCTCACGGCGAGTTCTGCGGCCTTTTGATCGCCAGCGCCTATCACCGCTCCAAAGATCATAAAAAATCCAAAGTGCTTATTCCCGACTCCTCCCATGGAACGAACCCGGCCTCAGCCGCTCTCTGCGGGTACGAGGTGGTGCAGGTCGCGACGAACGCCAAGGGACATGTGGACCTGGCCGACCTAAAAGGGAAACTCGACGCGGATGTGGCGTGCCTCATGATGACCAATCCCAATACGCTCGGGCTTTTTGAAGAGGATATTCTTGAGATCGCGCGGCGGGTGCACGAGGCGGGCGGGCTTTTGTACTACGACGGGGCGAACATGAACGCGCTCGTTGGGATATGCCGTCCGGGGGACATGGGTTTTGACATCGTGCATCTCAACCTCCACAAGACTTTCGCCGTGCCTCACGGCTCCGGCGGCCCCGGTTCAGGCCCCGTCGGCGTGAAAAAGAATTTGATCCCGTTTCTGCCGTCCCCCAGGGTCTTGAAGACGGGGGAGCGGTATGTTTTCGAAAAAGAGGCGCCGCATTCGATCGGCAAGCTTCGTTCTTTCTACGGCAACTTCGGGGCGATCATCCGTTCTTATGCGTATATCAAGGCCCTGGGGAAAGAGGGCTTGAGGGCGGTCGCGGAGAACGCCATTCTCAACGCCAATTATTTAAAAGTGAAGCTCGAGCGGCTCTTTGACGTGCCTTATCCCGGTTTTTGCATGCACGAGTTCGTCCTGTCGGCCAGGAAGCAGAAAGAGAAAGGCGTGAGAACCCTCGACATCGCCAAGCGGCTCCTTGATTTCGGGGTGCACGCGCCGACGATCTATTTTCCCCTCGTGGTGGAGGAGGCGATGATGGTGGAGCCGACGGAGACTGAATCCAAAGAAACGTTGGATGAATTTGTCCGCGTCCTCGAGAGCATACAGCGCGAGATCGAGACTACCCCCCAAAAAGTTCTCGAGGCGCCGCACGCGACACCGGTGCTTCGTATCGACGAAGTGCGCGCCGCCCGAAATCCGGATCTTCGGTTCCGGCCCGCCCGGTAGGTTTCCGCGGTGAGTTTTCGCGCGAGACTGATCCTCGACCCTCCGAGAGCCCCTACGCTCAATATGGCCATCGACGAAATGCTCATGGAATCTCAACATGCTCCCGAAGCGGTGCCCGCGCTTCGGGTTTATTTTTGGAGCGTGCCCGCCTATTCGGTGGGTTATTTTCAAAGTGTCGCCGAAACGGTGGACCGGTTTGATTGCAGGGAAAAAGACCGGAGCGTGGTGCGCCGGTTGAGCGGCGGCGGGCTTGTGGAACACGGGCAAGACCTCACGTTTTCGCTCGTCTGCAAAACTCCGAACGTTTTTTTACCGGCGCAGGCGAAAGAATCTTACCTCAAGATCAATGAAGCAGTACGAGTAGGCCTCAAACCGGTAGCCCCTCGGTTGGATTACGCGGATTGCAAAAAAGTCCCGTCCGGAAGAGCGACGCGCCGATCGGTCTGTTTTGAAGCCCCGTCCTGTTGTGACTTGATGCTGGGGAGCGCCAAGGTCGTGGGGGCCAGCCAAAGAAGAAAAGACGGAGTTCTCCTGCATCAGTCCGCCGTTTTTTTGGGGGGATCCTCGGAAGACCTGCGGCCTTTTCTTAGGGAAGGTTTTGAACGCGTGCTCGGGATGCGGTTCGAAGAAAGGCCTTTGAGCGAGCGGGAATTATCGCGCGCCGCGGAGCTTGAAAAAAAGCGTTATGCGTCGTCCGAGTGGGCTTTTCCGGTTTTGTCTTTCTGACGGAGCTTCTTGGTTTCCTCTTTTTTCTTAAAACACTCGGGACAATTGTATAGAGGTTTCGCCAGGGCGCGGTCGTAACCGGTGTCCACGACCACGCGCCGCACGTCGGTGACTTCTTTTCCGCAGGTATCGCAACGCATGTTCTTAGGTTAGCAAAGTCCATCCGAGGATGCAAGTTCGGAAACCGGACGGCGTCCGGTCTATTGACTTTAAAAATAAGAACACGTATATTACTTCTTAATGAGAGAAAAACTGAAATGAGCGTCACACCCAACGCCAGCGGGACCGCCGCGCCTTTGCAGGCGCCCGCGAATAACGCCACTCCGATCCTGGTTCCTAAAAAAATGTTTTTTACGAAGGGCGTAGGATCTCACAAACACGAACTTCGTTCTTTTGAGCTCGCCCTGCGCGACGCCGGCATTGAAAAATGCAACATCGTCCACGTCTCGAGCATTTTTCCGCCCAACTGCGAGCTTGTCTCCAAAAATGAAGGAATGAAATACATTTATCCCGGCATGATCGCCTTCGCCGTGACGGCCCGCCTTTCTTCCAGCGAGAACCGGCGGCTCATCGCGGCGTCCATCGGGTGCGCCATCCCGTCGGACCCGAACACTTACGGATATTTAAGCGAGTACCAGGCGTTCGGCCAGACCGAAAAAGAGGCGGGGGACACGGCGGAAGACCTGGCGGCCGCGATGCTCGCTTCGACGCTCGGATTGGATATCGACGAGGATAAAAGCTGGGACGAAAAGGAAGAGATCTTCAGGATCTCGGATAAGATCGTTAAGACCACCAACGTCACGCAATCCTCCGTGGTGGAAAAGGGCGGTTTCACGACCGTCGTTGCCGCCGGCGTCTTTCTTTTTTGACCGGTTGTCATGGCACGTCCAAAACTTCTCAAGAACAGTCTCTTAGAAGACCTCCTC
>JACPXO010000169.1 GCA_016196505.1 Candidatus Omnitrophota bacterium | reverse complement strand
GATCGTGGTCGTGGCGGGGTATCGCCGGGACCTCGTGAAGCGTTTCGTGGGGTCGCGCGCCTCGGTGGTTTGGCAAAAGAAGCTTTTGGGGAGCGGGCACGCGGTGCATCAAACCGCGCCGGCGCTTGGCGGCTTTTTGGGAACGGTGCTCGTGCTTTACTGCGATACGCCGCTTATTTCCCGGCTGACGATGGCACGGTTGCTCGAACGTCACCGCAAGCAGGCGAACGTGTGCACCCTGCTTTCCGTGAGACTTGAAGACCCTTCGGGCTATGGCAGGATCCGCCGGGCGCCGGACGGACGCGTTGAAAGCGTGGTCGAGGAGACGGACGCAACCCCCGCGGAAAAAAAGATCCAAGAGACCAACGTCGGCTGTTACGCATTTGACAGCCAAAAACTTTTTCAGGTTTTAAAGAAGGCCCCGAAGAACCGGCTCAAGAAGGAGTATTACCTGACGGATGTGGTGGGGATCTTGGCTAAAGGATCCAGGGTCGAGGCGTTGGAAACTCAAGATCAGGGGGAAGTGTTGGGAGTGAATACGAGAAAAGATCTGGCCCTGGCCGAAGGCATGGCGCAGATCGGGATCTTCAGCCGCTGGATCGAAAAAGGCGTGACGATACGGGACCCCAAGACCACGACCATCGACGCGGACGTGGAGATCGGGCGGGGGACTTTGATCTTCCCTCATACGGTGATCGAGGAAGGGGCCGTCATCGGCAAGGATTGCCGCATCGGGCCATTCGCCAGGATACGGGGCGCTTCGAAGATCGACGATGGGGCGGTGATCGGGAATTTTGTCGAGATCGTGCGTTCGCGCGTCGGCCGCGGGACACAGATAAAACACCTAAGCTACATCGGGGACGCGGTGATAGGAACTTCGGTCAATATCGGCGCCGGCACCATCACGGCCAACTTTGACGGCAAGCGCAAGCACCGAACACACATCAAGGACCGGGCTCACATCGGGAGCGGCACGATCCTGGTGGCGCCTGTGACCCTGGGCCGCGGGTCGAAAACGGGGGCGGGGGCCGTCGTGACCAAAGGCAGGAATGTGCCGGATCGCGGGGTGGTCGTCGGGGTGCCGGCAAAACCCCTACAAAAAAAAGGAAATCGGCATGAACGGTAAACTCAAGATTTTTGCAGGGAACGCGAATCCTGATCTGGCGGAAAAAATAGCGAAGTATTTGAAAACGTCGCTGGGGGATGCCCTCGTCACGACGTTCAGCGAAGGAGAGATACGCGTCAAGATCAACGAGGACGTGAGGGGCGCGGACGTGTTCATCGTCCAGCCCACCTGCCCGCCCACGAACAATAATCTGATGGAGCTTCTCATCATGATCGATGCGTTGAAACGCGCCTCGGCGCGGCGTATCACGGCGGTGATGCCGTATTTTGGCTACGCCCGGCAGGACCGCAAAGACCAGCCCCGCGTGCCGATCTCGGCGAAGCTCGTGGCCAATCTTCTCACGGTCGCCGGAGCTGACCGGATCCTGACGATGGACCTTCACGCCAGCCAGATCCAGGGATTTTTCGATATTCCTTTGGACCATCTTTTTGCCGTAACGGTGATCGTGGATTATTTCAATAAGAAAAAGATCAAGAACCTGGTCGTGGCTTCTCCGGACGTCGGCAGCATCAAGATGGCGAGGGCTTATTCCAAAAAGCTCAACGCTCAGCTGGCGATCGTGGATAAGCGCCGCATTGACGATCAACACGCCGAAGCGATGAACATTTTGGGGGACGTTAAAGGGAAAAATATCGTGATCGTCGATGACCTGGTGGCGACGGCAAGCTCGATATGCGAGGCGGCCGGCGCTTTGAAAAAAGCCGGGGCGCTTAAGATCTTCGCGGCGGTCTCTCACCCGATCTTGTCGGGGCCGGCCGTCGAACGGATCAAAAAGTCCGCTATCGAAGAGTTCATCGTCACGGACAGCATTCCGCTGGATGGAAAGAAAAAAGACCCTGCGCTCAAAGTATTGTCCGTATCGCCTCTCTTGGGAGAGGCGATACGTCGGATCCACAGCGAGGAATCCGTGAGCAGTTTGTTCAATTGACGCGAAGCGAAGTGTTATGACAAGGATAAGAAAGGTGAAAAAATGGAACAGATCAAACTAAAAGCGATTTTGAGGGCCCAAAGGGGCAAACAATCCGCCAAAAGGATGAGGCGCGAGGGGCTTATCCCGGCGGTGGTTTATCACCGCGGCGAGGAACCCGTCGCGATCTCGGTGGCGGACAAGGAGATGAACCGGATCCTTCGTACGGCCGGTGGGGAGAACGTGTTGATCAGTCTCGACATCGAAAAGGAAAAAAAGGCCCGCGGGCGATCGGTGATCATCAAAGAGATCCAGCACGACCCGGTGAAACGCCATGTGTTGCACGTGGACTTCAATGAGATCTCTCTCACGGAAAAGATCCTCGTTGAGGTGGAGGTGGTGGGCCAAGGAGAGCCCGTAGGTGTCAAACAGGACGGAGGGGTGCTCGACCATCCTTTGAGGACGCTCAAGGTCCAATGCCTGCCGACCGATATCCCCAAACACATCGATGTGGATGTATCCGGTCTCAAGCTCAACGAGTCCATTCACGTAAAAGATATCACGGTCGCCGGCACCCTCAAGGTGCTGACGGATCCGGAAGCGGTGCTTTTCCTCGTGAAACTTCATGAGGAGAAAGTCGAAGAAACCCCGGCTGAGCCCCAAGAGGTAGAGGTGCTCACCGAGAAGAAAGAAGAGGAAGCCCCGGCGGCCGGCGCGGCGGGCGCCGAGAAGGGCAAAGAAGAACCCAAGGCGGCGGAAAAAACGGTCAAGCCAGAAAAGAAGTGAAGGGCATTGTGGGGGTAGGCAACCCCGGGAAACCGTACGAGAGGACGCGGCACAACGTCGGTTT
>JACPXO010000167.1 GCA_016196505.1 Candidatus Omnitrophota bacterium | reverse complement strand
CGACAAGGTTTTTCAGAACCGGTGGGACGGTTACCGTTTTTGCACGGAGCGGAACCTCGGCACCTCCCGAGCGACTTCGGACTGGTGTTTTCACATCGACCCCGACGAACGCGTGACACCGGAGTTCCGGACGGCGGTGCTTAAGATCCTGAAAGAAGGCACCTCGCACAACGCTTTTGAGTTTCGGAAGAGAAACTTTTTTCTTGGGCGCGAGATGCGGCATGGCGGCTGGTATCACTATAGCCGGCACTTGTTCAGACGGGGCAAAGCCGTCTATGACGGCGTGATCCACGAGCGTTTGAAAGTGGAAGGGAGCACGGGAAAGATCGAATCCGCGATCGAGCACCATCCTTTTCAATCCATCGGACAATTCGTCCGAAGGCACAACGGGTATTCTTCCCGGGAGGCCATGGCCAAGCGCGAAGAGGAGCCGGGCGGGCTTTCGGAAAAAGAGGTTCTTTATAATCTCACGCGCAAACCCCTCAAGCGGTTTTTCAAGTTTTACGTGCGAAAGAGAGGGTTTTTGGACGGGAAGCACGGATTCCTTTTTTCGGTGCTCTTCGCGTGGGTTCATTTTTTAAACTGGGCTAAATATTGGGAATTGACCCAGCGGCGGTCGGCATGAAAATCCTCATCGTGAAACTGGGCGCGATGGGGGATGTTCTGCGGACGACGCCGCTCCTCACGGAGCTTAAGCGGCAATACCCCGAGGCCAGGATCGACTGGTTGGTGGATAAGGCCTGTCGCGAGGCGTTGGACCGCAACCCTCTGATCGACCGGCTGCTTGACGATCCGGGTTCTTTGAAAAATGGGGCTTACGACCTGGCGATGAATTTTGACAAAGAAGACGCGGCGCTCGAGGCGATCATGGCCGTGTCCGCCAAGAAAAAAATGGGGTTTGGCAGGTCGGGCGAGGGGAAGCTGTGTCCGTTGGATGAACGCAGCGCTTACGCTTACCGGTTGGGGATAGACGACGCCCTGAAATTCAGACAGAACACGAAAACCTATCAGGAAATCACGTTCGAGCAGGCGGGTTTAAAATTCAAGGGCGAGGAATACGTATTTGCCCCTCAAATCGAAGACCTGGATTTTGCGCGGTTGCACCTGAAAACTTTTGGCGTCGGGCTTTCTTCCGGGCCCAGGCTCATCGTCGGCATCAACACCGGCAGCGGGAAACGCTTCGCGGGTAAAAAGTTGCCGGCGGAGTCTTATGCGGAACTTGCCCGGCTTTTTTACAAGGATTTGGGTGCGACCGTTTTTCTCCTGGGCGGGGAAGAGGAGGTTGCGTGGAACCAGCGCATCGAGCGTTTGTGCGAAACCCCGGTGTTCAACACCGGAAGCCATACCCTTCGGCGGTTTGCGGCCATCGTTAAAGCTTGCGATCTTGTGATTTCGGGGGACACCATCGCGATGCACATCGCGATCGCGGTCCGCGTGCCGGTGGTGGTGTTTTTCGGATCGACCTCTGCGTCCGAGATCGAGCTCTACGGCCGCGGACGGAAAGTGGTCTCGAAGATCCCTTGTGCGCCCTGTTATCTTAAAAATTGTCCCATCGGAGAGAAATGCATGAAGGAAACGACGGCCGGGATGATCTTTGACGCCGCCCGCGAGGTTTTGGCCGGGGTTGTCTCGTGAAGCCCGAGGAACTCAAGATCATTTTTTTGGATAGGGACGGCGTCATCAACGAGTTCCCTGGAATGGGGAACTATGTGGTTTCTTTGGGCGATTTTCGGATGATCCCGGGGTCGGCGAAGGCCGTAGGCCTCCTTTGCCGGGCTGGTTTCGAGGTGCATGTCATCACGAATCAGGGTTGCGTGTCCCGGGGCCTTTTGAGCCGGGAGGGCCTGGACAAGATCCATCAAAGGATGCGCGCAGAGATCGAAAAGGAGGGAGGGGACCTCGCGGGTATTTTTTATTGCCCTCATCAGACAAGCGATGTCTGTGATTGCAAAAAACCCAGGACGACGCTTTTTTTGAAAGCCGTTGCAGAACGTCGTGTGGATTTTTCAAACGTTTATTTTATCGGGGATTCGGAGGAAGATATCTTGGCCGGAAAAAATCTCGGGTGTAAGACGGTGTTGGTGCTTTCGGGAAGGATCCCGGAGACCCAGACAGGCAAGCTCCCCGTCCAGCCCGATTTTATCAAACAGGACCTTTGGGAAGCCGCACAATGGATCACTCAGGAAAAGTCCTGATCCTTTACGCCTCGGCTGGGCATGGCCACGAAAAAGCCGCCCGGGCCCTTGAAGCGGCCTACCGGGACCTTTACCCTCATCGTCCGGTGATCTGCCGGGATGTTCTGGAATTTTCAGCCGGATTTTTAGGAAGTTTTTATGAGAATTCCTATCTTTGGCAGATCCGGCACCTTCCGCGGGTCTGGGGGTTCTTTTACTATCTTTTGGATATCCGGTGGGTTTACGGGGGGGTGGCGGTGATCCGCCGTCTTGTCAACGCGCTCATGGTCGCACGTTTGGAAAAATTTCTGATCCAGGAATCACCCGTTGTGATCCTCGCCACGCATTTTCTTCCTATTGAGGTGACGGACCATCTGAAGAAAAAAGGCAAGCTCAAGCCCGCGCTGATAGCCGTGGTGACGGACTACCTGCCTCACTGCATATGGACGGCCGTGGGGGTCGATCATTACGTCGTCGCGGCCGAGGAAACCCAAGCGGCATTGATCGAAAAAGGGGTTGACCCGTCCAGGATAAAAATTCTGGGCATCCCGACTGAACCTAAGTTCTTAAAAGCGTTTTCACGGGCGTCGTTGTGCGCCCGGTTCGGGATCTCCGAAAATACTTTTACGGTGCTCATCACAAGCGGCGGCGCCGGCATCGGGGCGCTTGCGCTCATGGCCAGAAGTATCCTTGAAAAGGACCCGTGGCTTCAGGTGCTCATGGTTTGCGGGACCAACCGCGGGCTTGAGCAAGAGATGCGTGCCCTGGCCGCGAACCATCGCGGTTTCAAGGTGTTCGGTTTCGTGAATAACATGGAAGAATTGATGGAAGCGGCCGACTTGACGGTGGGAAAAGGCGGGGGGCTCACGATCACCGAAAGCTTTGTGAAGGGCAAACCCGTGATCTTATTCCGGCCGGTCCCGGGGCAGGAATCGCGCAACGGAAAGATCGTTGAAAAAAATGGGGCGGGCTTTGTCACGAATACCCCGCACGAGGTCGCCGAGAAGGTGCACGAGGTCGCCGGATCAAAGACGCTTTATTTGTCGCTCAAGGAGGGAGTCCAGAAACTTTCCAAACCCCAGGCCTCGAAGGCCATCGTGGAGCTCGCGGAAAATGCCCTCCTCGGGTGAGGACCTGCGGGCCCAGGTCAGGCAATTTCTTGAGTCTGAAAAGGCGTTTGGGGCGGCGGAGTGGCCGTTGCCGCCGGGCCGCGCGGGTCTTTCCCGCGCTTCCGATAAAAAATCCCTTCTTTCAGCGCTTGAAGAAGAGTATCGGCAGTGCCGGCTTTGTGGGCTTTGCGATTCCCGGACGCAGGTGGTGTTCGGTTCCGGAAACCCGGAGGCGAAACTCATGTTTGTGGGGGAGGCCCCCGGATTTGATGAAGACCGCCAAGGGGCCCCTTTCGTCGGCGCGGCGGGCCAGCTTTTGACGAAGATCATCGAGGCGATGAAATTAAAGCGTGACGAGGTGTACATCGCCAATTGTCTCAAATGCCGCCCTCCGCAGAACCGGAGCCCGCTTCCCTCGGAGATCGTCACCTGCAAGCCCATCCTGATGAAGCAGATCGAGATCATCCGCCCAAAGATCATCTGCGCTCTCGGGAAATTCGCCGCTCAGACCCTGCTTGAGACCCAGGAACCGATCTCGCGCCTCCGTGGCCGTTTTCAAACGATGGGCGAGATCCAAGTGATGCCGACTTTTCATCCCGCTTATCTTTTAAGGAACCCTGCGGATAAAAAATTGGTTTGGGACGATGTGCAGAAAATAATGAAAGAACT
>JACPXO010000027.1 GCA_016196505.1 Candidatus Omnitrophota bacterium | reverse complement strand
TCAAAAGGAGCCAAGCCCACGATCGTCTCGAGCCACAATCTGGACCGCGCCGAAGAGCTGGCCCGGGAACTAGGCGCGGAGGCCGTCTCGTTCGAGGCCTATCAAGAGAGGATCAAAGAGACGGATATTTTGATCGCCTCAACGCTCGCGCCGCTAGTGCTCCTTCATGAAAATCAGGTCCGTTCGTGGATGCGCCAGCGCCACGAGAAACCACTTTTTCTGATAGACATCGCGGTTCCCAGGAATATTGAGCCGTCGATCGAACGGCTGGATAACGTCTATCTCTACAACGTCGATGACCTCCAGTCGATCGCGGAACAAAACATGGCGTTTCGCAAAGGCCAGCTTGAGGAGTGTTTCCGGCTTATCCGGAGGCAGACGACTTATTTTATGGAATGGCTCTTGAAAGAATGCCGTGAACCCAGCGCGCTTTAGCCCGGAGATCCGCGTCGGCACGCGGGGAAGCCGCCTGGCTCTGGCCCAGGCGGGGGAAATCTGCGCGCGGCTCCGGGCAAAGTTCCCCCAAAAAAAATTCAAGCTGGTGGTCATCCAAACCGCGGGGGACGAGTTCCAGAGCGTCGAGATTTTTAAAAAAGGAGGCGTGGGCATCTTTACAAAAGCGATTGAGAAAAAACTCCTCAAAGGGGCCATTGACATCGCCGTGCACAGTCTCAAGGACTTGCCGACCACGCTTCCCCGGGGGCTGGTCCTCGGGGCTTTTCCAAAAAGGCGGGATCCCCGAGATGTTCTGGTCTCCCGGCGGTGTCTGGGGCTCGAGGAATTGCCCGAAGGGTCCACGGTCGGGACCGGCAGTCCCAGAAGAAAAACGCAGGTTCTCTTGGCAAGGCCGGACCTCTTCGTGGCCGATCTCAGGGGAAACCTCGATACGCGGGCCAGGCGTGTCCTGGTCGAAAAGAAATTCGACGGCATGGTGGTGGCGCGCGCGGGGCTTTTACGGCTTAAGAAATATTTGAAATTCGCCCGGCCCATCTCTCCGGAAAAAGTGCTGCCGGCTCCGGGGCAGGGGGCCCTGGGGATAGAACTGAGAGCCCGGGACATCCAAACCGCTCGTTTGGTGCGGGTTTTGAATCATAGCCGGACGGAAAAAGAAGTGTTGGCCGAAAGAAGTTTTTTGAAGACCCTGGGAGGCGGCTGTCGCGTGCCGGCCGGCGTGCATTCTCAGGTGCGTGGGAACAAGATCCGTCTCAAGGCCGCCGTGTTCTCTTCACGCCGCGCCGAATGCGTTTTCTCCGAGGCCTCGGGGCCGCTCGACCGTTCGGTGGAAGTCGGCCGGAAACTGGCGAAAGATCTCATCAAAAAAGGCGCGAGGCGCCTCATGAGGGAGGCGAGGTCCGATGAACGGTAAGGTGTCCTTGGTCGGGGCAGGCCCCGGCGATCCCGGCCTTTTGACCGTGAAGGCGCTTCGGTTGATCCAAAAAGCGGATCTCATCATTTATGATTATCTGGCAAATCCCGATCACCTCGAGACCGCCAAACCCAGCGCGGTCAAGCTTTGCGTCGGTAAGGGGTACCGCACCCGTACGCTCTCTCAGGAAAAGGTGAACCGCAGGATCATCGAGGCCGCTAAAAAGGGGAAGCTCGTGGTGCGTTTAAAAGGCGGGGACCCGTATCTTTTTGGCCGGGGAGGGGAAGAGGCGTTGTTTCTGGCCCAGCACGGGGTCCCTTTCGAGGTGGTGCCGGGCGTGACTAGTGCTACGGCGTGCGCGGCCTACGCGGGAGTGCCTCTCACGCATCGCGATCACAATTCTTCGGTGACTTTTTTAACGGGGCACAAAGCCCACGACGATCATTTGGACTCCGTGGATTGGGAAAAAATAGTGAAGATCGGGGGGACCCTGGTCATCTACATGGGATTTTATAATCTGGCCGTGATCGCCGAGCGGCTCATCGGAGCCGGGATGGGCCGGCGCACCCAAGTTTGCGTGATCCAGTGGGGCACGCTCCCGCGCCAGAAAAGCTGTGAAGGCACTCTAGAAACTATCGGTTCAGTGGTCAGGCAAAAAAAGTTGGGTGTGCCTTCGATCATCATCGTAGGAGACGTCGTCGGTTTAAAACGAAAACTTGAGTGGTATGAACGTCTGCCTCTTTTTGGGCGACGCATCGTGATCACGCGGACCAAAGACAAGGGAAGCGTACTCAAAGCCCGCTTAAATGATTTGGGGGCCGAGGTGTTGGAGCTGCCGCTTCTGGAAATACGCCCGGTGTCGCGCCCGGTGGCACTCGACCGCTCACTCCGGGATATCGCCCGTTACTCATGGGTGGTTTTTACGAGCACTTACGGCGTCGAGGCGTTTTTCGATCGGCTTAAAATCCTTAAAAAGGACGCCCGGATCCTAAGCCAAGTGCGCGTCGCGAGCGTCGGCCCCGAAACCAGTTTGGCGCTTGAGCGGAACGGGGTCAGGGCGGACCTTGAGCCAAAAACATTTGAGACGGCGGCTTTTATCGGGGAGTTTCAAAGGCGGTCGATCTCTTTGAGGGGGAAAAGAGTGCTGCTTTACCGGACCGATATCGCTCCCAAAAATTTGGAAGAGAGCTTAAGAAAAAAAGGGGCTTGGGTAGAACGCATCACCGCCTACAAGACCCGCCTCCCGTCCAGGATCCCACGGATCCCTCGGGAAGCGCTTGAGAAGGGCCACGCCGATTTTCTTACGTTCACAAGCTCATCCACGGTGCATCATCTGGTGAAAATTTTGGGTCGAGCGCGCGTCAAAAAGATCTCAAAGAAGGTCTGTTTTGCCAGCATCGGTCCGGTCACCACCCGAACTTTAAAGACCTACGGTCTTAAACCGGGTTGTCAAGCCAAGGTTTTCACGACCGAAGGGCTTGTCCAGGCCATGGCACAGTCGGTCTTAAGGAGAAAAAAAACATGAAATACCCGTTCGTTCGGCTTCGGCGTTTGCGGGAAGATCCTCGTTGGAGATCCCTGGTGACGGAGCATCATCTTCTGCTCAAAGATCTGATCCAGCCCCTTTTTATCAAGGAAGGGTTGACCCGGCCGCTCGCGATCCCCTCCATGCCCGGGCAGTGCCAGCATTCGGAAAAAAGTCTTCTCGAAGAGGCGCAGCGCCTAGAATCCTTGGGGATACCCGGGATCATTTTATTCGGCATTCCGTCACGAAAAAACCTCTCGGGCCGCGAGGCCTTCTCTCAAAACGGCGTTATCCAACGCTCCGTGCAAAAGATAAAGAAGGCATGCAAAGATCTTTTAGTCATCACCGACGTATGCCTGTGCGAGTACTTGAGCCACGGTCACTGCGGCCATGTGAAACGGGGCCGGATCATGAACGATGAGTCCGTTCGGACGATCACGCGAGCGGCCTTGTCACACGCCCGGGCGGGAGCCGATGCCGTCGCGCCGTCCGACATGATGGACGGCCGCATCCTGGCCATACGGCGCCTTTTAGACGATAAGGATTTCAAGCACCTTCCGGTCATTTCCTATGCGGTGAAATACGCCTCGGCCTTTTATGCGCCGTTCCGTGAAGCCGCGGAAAGCGCTCCGAGTTTTGGGGACAGGTCGAGTTATCAAATGAACCCGGCGAATGCCCAAGAGGCGCTTCGCGAAGCCCAAACCGACCTTGAGGAAGGGGCGGATGTGCTGTTGGTCAAGCCGGCGCTCGGGTTCGGGGACGTGATCCGGCAAGTCAAAGACAGGTTCGCCTGTCCCGTGGGCTGTTTCAGCGTGAGCGGAGAATATTCGATGATCAAGGCCGCGGCTCAAAACGGCTGGCTCGATGAAAAAAAGACCGTCATGGAAACGCATCTTTCCATGAAGCGCGCAGGGGCCAATTTTATTCTCACTTATTGGGCAAAGGAGTTAGCCGAATGGGGACTTCTCAAAAACAAAACGATCCGATGAGCCGGGCCTGGGCTCAGGCTCAAAAGCACCTGGTCGGCGGGGTGAATAGCCCCGTGAGGGCTTTCAAAGCCGTCGGCGGCCGGCCGGTGTTTTTTGAACGGGCGCGAGGGCCGTATCTCGTGGACACGGCGGGAAAGGCCTATGTGGATTTTTGCCTGTCCTGGGGAGCGCTGCTCATGGGTCACGCCTATGGCCCGACGGTACGAGCCGTTCAAAAACAGGCGCTTAAAGGGCTGACCTTCGGCGCTGTCACCCCCTATGAAACCGAGCTTGCCCGGGAGATCAAAAAGGCGTTCCCGGGAATGCAAAAGATCCGTTTCACGAGTTCCGGCACTGAGGCCGTGATGAGCGCGCTTCGTTTGGCCCGGGGGGTCACGAAAAAAAACCGCATCGTAAAATTCGAGGGGGGCTACCACGGCCACTCGGATAGTTTGCTCGTAAAAGCCGGAAGCGGTCTGGCGACGCTCGGGACCCCGGATTCCGCCGGCGTGCCTGGCGCCTTGGCGGAGCTCACTTCAGTTTTGGCATACAACGACGAGAAAGCCGCCATCCAGTTTTTTAAAAAACACCGGGATATCGCCTGCGTGATCGTGGAGCCGGTCGCGGGGAACATGGGCGTCATTCCCGCAAAGAAGGCGTTCTTGGAAACGCTGCGCGCCCTCACCAAAAAAAGCGGCGCGTGGCTTATCTTCGACGAGGTGATCTCAGGGTATCGCGTGTGTTACGGCGGCGCCCAGCACCTTTACGGGATAGATCCCGACTTAACGATCCTGGGTAAAGTGATCGGGGGAGGACTGCCGGTCGGCGCTTTCGGCGGAAGAGCGGCTTTGATGAACCATCTTTCTCCTTTGGGGAACGTCTATCAGGCAGGCACGCTCTCGGGAAACCCTTTGTCCATGGCGGCGGGCTTGAGCGTGCTTTCCGCACTCTCCGAAACGTTTTACCGAAAACTCAACCGGCAATGCGAGGATTTTTTGGAGAAAGCGCTTGGGGTCCTGAAAAATAAACATCGAACCGTCAGCGCCCACCGGGCGGGGTCGATGTTCACGCTCTTTTTCCTGGAGAGGGCCCCTCAAAATTTCCAAGAAGTGTCCGCGTCCGATAAAAAGGCCTTTCGGCGGTTTTTCCACCGTCTGCTCGCACAAGGGATCTATTTTCCACCCTCGCCGTTCGAGGCCTCGTTTCTTTCGGCGGCGCACCGCCCCGAACCTTTGCAAAAAACCCTCAGGGCTTTTGAAAAAGCATGCTAAAATCGGACTCTATGAAAGCCGCGCCCGTCACCTTGGATGAGATCTATTCACCTGTAGAAAAAGAGCTTAAGCAATTCTCCGACCTTCTCAAAGAGGAGCTTCGCTCGGAGGACAAGCTCTTTGGGGATATCCACGAGCACCTGCTCCGGATGTCCGGTAAATTTTTAAGGCCGGCCCTGACCCTCCTTTGTTCCAAAATCAAAAATAAAAACCACGCCGGTTCCGAGGTGATCCGGCTGGCCGTCTCGATAGAGCTTATCCATACCGCCACGCTTGTCCACGACGATGTGATCGACGACTCGACGTTTCGAAGAAATCAGCCCTCGATCTATTCTAAGTGGGGCCGGGAAATTTCGATCGTATCGGGCGATTACCTTTACGCCAAATCGTTCGTGCTCCTGGCCGGACTCAAGAACCCCTGGGTGAACCAGGCATTCGCCCAGTGCGCGCAGGTGATCTGCGAGGGAGAGATGAAGCAGATCGAAAAGCGGAATGATTTTTCAATGAGCGAAAAAGAGTATTTTAAGATCATCTACCAAAAAACGGCGGCGCTGTTCCAGGCGGCCTGCGCGGGCGGGACTACTTTCTCCGGGGCTTCGAGGGAGGTCGTCGAATCCCTGGGAAATTACGGCTTCAACCTCGGCATGGCCTTTCAGATCGTGGACGATTGTTTGGATATTTTGGGCAGCACGGAAAGCATCGGAAAAACCGCGGGGCTTGATCTTTATAAAAATGACGTCACCCTTCCGATGCTTTATCTTTTTCAGAGCTTGGGCGACGCCGAGAAAAAGGCCTTTCTTGGGACGAACGGGAAGCGGGAAGCCTACGGGATGGATAGGATCCGGCAGATGGCGTTGGACGCCAAAGCCATTGACCGCGCCATGGAGAAAGCCAGGGAGTTCACCGACAGCTCCCTCGAAAGTCTAAAAACCGTGAACGATTCCATTGTCAAGGAAAGTCTCTCTCAATTGTCCTATTTTAATCTGGACCGCGGCCGCTAGGTTGACACTCTCCGCGAAAGCGGTTATCCTATATTTTTAGCAAAGGAGCGCTTATGTTTGGCATCGGATTGCCGGAACTTTTAGTGATATTGCTGGTCTGCCTTTTACTCTTCGGGGCCAACCGCCTGCCGGAAATAGGCAAAAGCTTGGGGGATAGCATCCGCGAGTTTAAAAAAGCCATGAAAGACAACTCGGATGACGACGCGAAGCCAAAAACCCAAGCCCCTGATAAAAAGTCCTGATCTCGCCTCTCAGCAATGAACCCCTCCGCTCCTAACGACCCTCGTGTGGTCGTGGCCATGTCCGGCGGCGTGGACAGCTCCGTCGCGGCCTATCTTTTAAAGAAAACGGGTTACGACGTGATCGGGGTCACGATCAAGACATGGGCCAATGACGAATGCTCCGACGAACGCTCCAAAGGATGCTGCTCGCTCCGCGATATCGACGACGCCCGGGCGGTCGCCCGGAAGATAGGCATCCCTTACTACGTCATGGACCTTTCGGAAGATTTCAAGGAAAAGGTCATTGATTATTTCGTCAAAGATTATTTGAACGGACGCACGCCGAACCCTTGCATCGAATGCAACCGGAGCATTAAATTCGGCATTTTGCTGAGAAAGGCTGAGGAGCTCGGCGCCCGCTTCGTCGCGACGGGACATTACGCGCAAAAAGGGTATGAGGATAAAGAGCGGCGGTTTTTTATCGAAGAGAGTGCGGACAAAAGCAAGGATCAGTCTTATGTATTGTTCGGGTTGACCCAAGAGCAGTTGTCGAAAACCCTTTTGCCGCTCGGGGGGCTTCAAAAAAAAGAGGTTCGCGCCTTAGCTCAGGAATTGGGACTGCGCGTGTTTGACAAGCCCGATAGCCAGGAGATCTGCTTTGTGAAGACCCATTATGGGGAGTTCGTCGAAAATTATACGCAGGGGCAAGTCCCCGGCCAGGGTCTCTTTGTCGGCCAGAACGGGCAGGTTTTGGGAACGCATGAGGGAAGCCACCTTTTTACGATCGGTCAACGCAAGCGCATCGGGGTCACCCGCGCCCAGCCGTATTACGTGACGCACATCGACGCCGAAAAAAATTGTGTGACGATCGGCGCCGAAGAAGAGCTTTTAACGGACCAGATGACAGTGGACCGCGTGAATTGGCTGTTGGGCCCCCGGCAAGGGGATTGCACGGTCAAGATCCGCTACAAAAGCCCCCGGATCCCGGCGACCCTGGTTTCTATTCAAGGCCCCGAGGCCGTGGTGCGTTTCACCGATCCACAAAAAGCGGTGACGCCCGGGCAGGCGGCCGTGTTTTATGACGGTACGCGGGTCATCGGGGGAGGGTGGATAAAATTTGGCGGTGTAGCTCAGCCCGGTTAGAGCAGCGGTATCATAAATCGCTTGTCAGTGGTTCAAATCCACTCACCGCCACACTTTTTTGGCGCCCTTTGACTTTTTGAAAGTATCTGGTATACTACCCTGACCAAATTACGATGGAGTCACCCATGAAAAAAATTGTGGTTCTTACTTTAGCGTTCGCCCTCGGAGTTTCTCTAACCTGGGGTCTAGCTTGGGCTGAGGAAACCGCCCCTGGAGCGGCGCCCGTTGTGGAGGAACAAACTCAGGCACCCGCGGAAGCGTTGGAGATGACTGAAGCCCCGGCGCCCGTAGCCCCTTCAACCGAAGCGGCGACGCCGGCTCCGGTCACGGAAAATCTTGAGTTCGTTTCAGGAGAGGTCAGCGCTGTAGATGAAGCGGCAAAGTCAGTGACCGTGAAGCTTTACGGCGAGACTGAAAACGATGCTTCGGCTAAAGTTTTGACGGTTAAGGTGGACGAAACGACCGACATCACGGACGGCGAGCAAGATAGGGATCTCAAGTCCCTTTCGGCCGGCACCGAAGTCGACGTCGAGTACGACCCCGCTTCGAACAAAGCCACTTACATTTTCGTTTATTAAGACCCGCGCCCTCGTTAAAATTTAAACCCGGCCTTCCGTGATCTTGAACAGCGGAAGCCGGGTTTTTCATTCAAAGAAGACCGGGGAATACCCGCATGTCCGCATTCAAACGTTTGCTCGAGCAGGTGGAAACCCTTAATCGGCGCGAAGCGTTGATCAAGAGAGGAGACCGCATCCTCGTGGGCCTTTCCGGAGGGCCCGATTCGGCAGCGCTGCTCTTTTTCCTTTCGAAACTCAAATCGAAGTACCGACTGCGCCTCGTCGCGGCTCACCTCAACCATGGTTTGTCCAAAAAAAACAGCGCCCGCTATTTTAAAACCTCCCTTAAACTCGCTCGGCAACTCCAAGTGCCCTTTTACTTTAAGGCGGTGAGCGTCCGGAAATCCGCCGCCAAACATAAACGTTCTCTCGAGGAAAGCGGCCGCCTTGAGCGGTACCGTTTCTTTGAGTCTCTCGCCAAAAGGACAGGCGCCAACAAAGTGGCGACCGCCCATCACTTGGACGACCAGGCGGAGACCGTGCTCATGCGGCTCTTAAGAGGATCTGCCCTGAGGGGATTGAGAGGGATCCCGCCGAAGCGGAGCCAGGGCCGGACCACCGTGATCCGCCCGTTTTTGAATTCAAGAAAGTCGGACATCCTTCGATACGCCAAGGAAGCCGGGATCCGTTATTGCCTCGACCCCTCTAACCGCGACTTTTCTTTCACAAGAAATCGTGTGCGGTTCGAGCTCTTGCCGCATTTGATCAAGCGTTACAATGCCCAGCTTTGCGGCACGCTTTCAAACCTACAAGTGGTTTGCGGCCAAGCCCAGGATTTTTTGGAAAAGGAAGCCGGGAAGGCCTTTCGGTATTTGGTGTCTAAAAAGACAGCGCGTTCGGTCGTGCTCCGTCTAAAAAAACTGGCCGCCCTGCACCCCGCCTTGTTGCGGGAGGTATTGATCCTGGCTGTTGCGACGGTCAAAGGGGATGCCCGACGGCTGACTCATGAACATGTCGAAGCCATGCTCGGACTGCTCCGGTCCCGGGAAACCGATCTTGAGACCCATTTGCCCGGGAAGATAGTCGTCTTTAAAAACCGGGTGGGCCTGCGATTTTTCAAAAATTGACACGCTTTCTAAATCCGGTTATAATCCACCCGGTTCTTCTAACTCAAGGTAAGACTTAAAGAAAGGGAAATTTTGAATGTCCAAAGTTGAAGTGGGACCGAATGAGCCGCTCGAAAAAGCGCTGCGCCGTT
>JACPXO010000162.1 GCA_016196505.1 Candidatus Omnitrophota bacterium | reverse complement strand
ATTTGCATCCTCACGCGTACGCGCTGGAAGGGCTGGCGTACGCCGGTTTTCACCTGAGGCGTCCCGATTATGTGGCTTCGGCGGTGAAAGGGTTTGAGTGGATGATGAAAGCGGTCTCCAGCGACGGCTCGGTTTCGTCCCTCTACGAGAACGGGGCATTTGCCCATCACGAACGCAGTGACATCGTCGGTCAGGCACTGAGATTGGGCGCGTTGTTGTATGCGCTCGAACCCCGGAAGATAAAGCCGTATTTGGGCACTCTCGAAGCGGTCAAAAAACATTTGATGCAGTTCCAATTCCATGAGGAGGGAGAGCAAGACGGCGGATTTTTGTACGGCTCTTCGACCGACGGGCTTATGAGAAATCATCTGAATGCCTGGTCCACGATGTTCGCCCTGCAGGCGCTGTGGATGCACCGTCAGTTCATTACTCAAAAGAAAGACCTTATCCTCGAGAGTTTCGTATGAGCGGATCGAAAACCAAGCGTAAAAAAATCGCCCTTGTTCTCGGCACCCGGCCTGAGATCATCAAGCTGAGCCCGATCCTCCGTTTCTTGAGGCGTCGTAAAAAGGGTTTTTGTCTGATCCATACGGGACAGCATTACACTTATGAAATGGACAAACTTTTTTTCAAAGAGCTGGACTTGCCGGAGCCGCATTTCCATTTTTCGGGACTTCAGGAAAAAGCTATGGGTCATTCTGATCAAACCGCCAAAATGGCGGTGTGGCTTGAGAAGACCCTGCTTCGGGAAGCCCCTTACGCGGTTTTGGTGCAGGGGGACACCAACACCGTGTTGGCCGGGTCGCTGGTCACCGCTAAAATTCCCGGAATGAAGCTCGGTCATGTGGAGGCGGGCTTAAGGAGTTATGACCGGCGTATGCCCGAGGAAATAAACCGTGTGGTTTCCGATCACGTCTCCGACTACCTTTTTGCGCCGACGCCGCTAGCCAGAAAAATACTGCTGGGAGAGGGGATCCCCGCCGGCAAGATCTTCATGACGGGCAACACGATCGTGGACGCCGTAAAAGAAAATGTCAAGATCGCCGCGGCCAAGGCCGGCGCTTCGTGGCGCTCTTTCGCGAAGAAACCTTATTTTTTAATGACGCTTCACCGCCAGGAGAACGTCGATCACCGGGAGTCTCTGGCGTCGATCGTCGCGGGGCTCGAGAGGGTCATCAAGCTATTCGGCAGGCCTATTCTTTTTCCGGTGCACCCGAGGACGCTCAAACAGCTCCGCGGATTCGGGCTTTCTCTGCCGCGGAAGGTGATCGCGGTGAAACCCATGGGTTTCATGGATTTTTTATATCTGGAAAAAAACGCTCAGTTGATCCTGACGGATTCCGGAGGCGTTCAGGAAGAGGCCTGCCTTTTGAAAGTGCCCTGTGTGACTTTAAGGACCTCCACGGAACGTCCGGAAACCGTCCGGGTCGGTGCGAACGTGATCTCCGGGTATCACCCGGGCCGCATCGCCGACTGCGCGAAAAAAATGATCCGAAAGACACGCCGCTGGCCGAACCCCTTCGGGGATGGGCACGCCTCCGAGAGGATCGTCAAGGCGGTGGAGGCAGGCCGATGAAGGTGGCGTTTTTTACGTATCCCGCGGCCTTCCAGAACGTCGGTGGCGGAGAGATCCTGCTGCTTAAGCTCAAGGAATACCTGGAAAAAGAGGGGGTGAAAGTCGATCTCTTTGACAGTTGGAGATCGAGGATCGAGGATTACGATTGGCTGCACGTGTTCGGCTCCGTGAAGGATTGCCTGGGACTCGTCAACGTCGCCCGAGCCAGAAAAGTGCGCGTCGCGATCACCCCTCTCTTGTGGTCGGATGTGAGGCGGGCGTTTTTTACGCACGGGTCGCTTTTAACCAAAGCGGATTTTTTGGCCAGGCACTGGACCAAGTGGCTGTTTCCCGCGTTTCCCTCCGCTCGGCGAAAACTTTTGACGGCTTCGGATCTCATCTTTCCCAATTCACGGGCGGAGCGGGACCAGACCTCGAGACTCTTCGCGGTTCCGGCCTCAAAAATGCGCGTGGTGCCCAACGGCGTGGACACCTCTTTTTTGGACGCGGACCCGGCGGCGGCTAAAAAAGCGTTCGGAAGCGAACCTTTCATTTTGGGCGTTGGACGCATCGAGCCGAGGAAAAACCAGCTGAACCTGATCCGTGCCGTGAACCAGATCCCTGGCAAGAAACTGGTGTTGATCGGTAGTCCCGTTTCCGGCGCTGAGATGTATTTTGAGGCGTGCCGAAAAGAGGGGGCGGGGCGCGTACGCTTTGTGCCGACGCTTTCTCATGACGACCCGCTTCTCAAGTCGGCGTACGCGGCGTGCGAGATCTTTGTCTTGCAGGGATGGTTCGAGACGCCGGGCCTGGTCGCGCTCGAGGCAGCCCTGGCCGGCGCGCGGGTGGTCGTGACCTCGGGGGGCAGCACGCGCGAGTATTTCGGGGACTATGTCTTGTACCTCAACCCTGCGGACCCGGAGGATATCCGAAAGAAAATAACCGCGTCCTTGTCCATTCCACCCAGAGGCGCCTTAAAAGATCACGTGCTGAAAAATTTCACCTGGGGAGAGGTTGCTCGGCTCACGAAACGTTTCTACGAGGAATAAACATGCCGGCGGTTATTTTCGCGATCGGGCTTCTCTTGCGCGTGCTGATGCTGACGGGACCCAAGTCATTTTGGGGGGACGAGTGGTTCAGCCTCGGGCTTGCGCAAAGGTCTTTCGCAGAGGTGTTTTGGGCTTCCATCCATGATGTCCACCCGCCGTTTTATTTTCTCTTATTACGCGCGGCGGTGTGTTGCTTCGGTCAGGGGGAGTGGGCGTTCCGGCTGGTTTCATTCGTGGCCGGTTTGGGTACCCTGGCGGCGGTTTACCGGCTCTCCCGGTTGATATTTCAAAACCAAACGGCCCGTTGGGCGATTTTCCTGACAGCCATTTCGCCCTATTGGCTGCAGTCGTCGAACGAGGTTCGCAGTTACAGTTTGCTTGGATTTTTGGCTTCGCTGACGGCCGTCTTTTTTGCCGAGGCGCTGTGTCACCCGGAAAAAAAATTTTGGAAATGGGCGTATGCCATGAGCGCGATCTTCCTGGTCTACACGGAACACTATGGCTGGTTTTTGGTGGCGGCGGCTATCGCCGCCCAAGGGTATCTCTGGACCCGTAAAAAACTTCCGCTGGGGCTCGGGCGTGCCCAAAGGGTCATGCTGATCTTTGCCGTCCCGTCGCTTTGTCTGATCGGCTATCAGGCGGTTTTTGGGGAACACATGTTCGATCTGAGCCGCGTGAGGGAGTATTTTGCCTGGCCGCTTATTTTTAAAAAGATTGTGGGGATTTTTTGGCATTTCAGTTCGGGATACCGGTTTTAGATGTTGACAATCGATAGGGTGTTTTTTTATCTTAAGTCCTCACCGCTTTTTTGGGTGTCCGAGGTGAATACGCTGGCAGTTTTATGGGTGGTGCTTAAGGGGTTTTTCGGCCTCCGGAGAGAAAAGTTCGAATGGGGACTGTGGTTCGGGATCACGCTGTT
>JACPXO010000160.1 GCA_016196505.1 Candidatus Omnitrophota bacterium | reverse complement strand
CAACACGTCTTTCACGTCCCCGACGAGCACGCCTCCCTGGATCGCCGCACCCACCGCCACCACCTCATCGGGATTGACGCCTTTGTGCGGCTCTTTCTTGAAAAGTTGGCGTATCGTGTCCTGAACTTTTGGCATGCGCGTTTGCCCGCCGACCAGCACCACCTCATCGATCTGGTCCGGAGAAAGTTTTGCGTCCGCCAGGGCCTTGCGGCACGGCTCAATGGTTCTCTGGACGAGATCCCCGACCAGCTGTTCGAGCTTGGCGCGCGTGAGCGTCACGGTCAGATGCTTTGGACCGCTCGCGTCCGCCGTGATGAACGGCAGGTTGATCTCGGTCTGCGCGTTCGAGGAAAGCTCGCATTTGGCCTTTTCGGAGGCCTCTTTGAGGCGTTGCAGCGCCATGCGGTCCTTCCGGAGATCTATCCCTTCCTGTTTTCGAAACTCGTCGGCCAGCCAATCCATGATGCGCTGGTCAAAATCATCACCGCCGAGATGCGTGTCGCCGTTGGTGGATTTGACCTCGAACACCCCGTCCCCGATCTCGAGAATGGAGATGTCGAACGTCCCGCCCCCCAGATCATAGACGGCTATTTTTTCGTTTTTCTTCTTATCGAGGCCGTAAGCGAGCGCGGCCGCGGTCGGTTCGTTGATGATCCTTAAAACGTCCAGCCCCGCGATCTTCCCGGCGTCCTTGGTGGCCTGCCTTTGCGAATCATTGAAATAGGCGGGCACCGTGATGACGGCTTGGGTGATCTTTTGGCCCAGGTAGTCTTCCGCCGTCTGCTTCATTTTCTGCAGAATAAACGCGGAGATCTCGGGAGGCGTCCAATCTTTCGCGCCTGCCTTCACGCGCACGTCGCCGTTCTGGCCTTCCACTACTTTGTAAGGCACGATCTTTTCTTCCGCGAGCACCTCGCCGTGATGACGGCCCATGAAACGCTTGATCGAAAAGATCGTATTCTCGGAATTCGTGATCGCCTGGCGCTTGGCGGCTTGTCCGACGAGCCGTTCGCCGTTCTTGGCGAAACCCACCACGGACGGCGTCGTGCGCCCACCCTCGGCGTTGGCGATGACCACCGGCTCGCCGCCCTCCATCACCGCGACACACGAATTGGTAGTACCTAGATCGATCCCTATCACTTTTTGCGTAGCCATTGCTTGAAACCTCCCCCTTAAATTTGGTTGTTACTGAGCTTGTTCTTTACTTTCCGGATTTTCCTTTAAATTCTGGGCGATACGCACCTTGCTTGGACGTATGAGACGCCCGTTCAACAAATAACCTTTTTGGATCTCGTCCACCACCGTCCCGTCCTTCACCCCTTCGTTCGCCTCAACCACCGCCACCGCCTCGTGAAGCTTCGGATCGAAGTCCTTTCCGAGGCACTTCACCACCTGGACGCCGTGGAGTTCTAAGATCTGGTGGATCTGTTCCTGGGCGATCCCGAGCCCCTTCTTCACCTTTTCGGGGTCATGCCCCTCGGAGATGCTCGCCATCGCCCGGTCAAAGTTGTCCACCACCGGCAAGATCTCGGCAAGGAGCCGCTCATTGGCGAATTTGATCGCTTCTATTTTCTCGCGTTCAAGCCGTTTCTTCGTGTTTTCAAATTCCGCCTTGAGCCGCAAGAGCTGATCCCAATGCTCTTTTTTTTCCTCAGGCCTCGCTTGATCTTTGTCTTCCATAGCGTTTTAGTACTTCTCCATGGCTCTCGTCACGTTGTCGGCCACGAAATCCACCACCGACACCGCCTTGGCGTATTTCATGCGTGTTGGGCCGACCACGGCCACGCCGCCGACGGGCAGTTCTCCAAAATAACAATCCTTCACCACCAGACTCACGCCGTCCAGATCGCCGAGCGGCGACTCGCTGCCGATGTGAACGTGAAGGCCCTGTTCCCCCAGATCTTTCACCAAAAGCCGCAAGAGATGGGCCTGCTCATCGAATTCGAGCATGAGCTGCCTCATTTTCTCGAGACTCTGAAATTCCGGCTGTTCAAAGATCCGGAAGGCGCCCTCAATAAAGATCTCCGGTTCCTCCTCCAGAAAATCGTTCAACTTCTCGACTTCTTTGACGAGGTCTTCGAGGAGATAGTTCAGGAACGAAACGCGCTTCAAATTTTTGATGAAAATAAGGGCCGGGTTTTCCGTGAGCTCGGAAATGATCTTTGACAAACGCTCGGCCATGTCCTCGATGGTCCTGGCTTTCGCGAGTTCGCTCAAGATCCACTGCTTCTCTTTTTCCGAAAGCTCCTCCGGGCGCATCAAGGCGTCCACCCAATAGCGGTACCCTTTGTCCGTAGGGATCCTGCCGGCTGAGGTGTGCGGATGGGTCAGGAGCCCCTGCTCTTCCAGATCCGCCATGACGTTCCGTATGGAAGCCGAAGATAGTCCTATACTGTGTTTTCTAGATAGAGCTCTCGAAGCTACCGGCTCGGCCGTCTCGATATACGATTGAACGATCACGTCGAATATCGCGTCCCTTCTGGCATTTAAATCGTTGGTCACCATGTCTCCCCTCCCTGGGGTGTTGTTAATGGGATATTAGCACTCTATACTGATGAGTGCCAATCGATAGTTTAGCAGAAAATTATTTCGTGTCAAGGGCTACTCATGGAAGCAAAACGCAAGCCCCGGCCATCATACACCACCAGGATCGCCCCCTCTTGGTCCGTACGGAAAACCTCGTTGCCTTCGACACCGCTCAGAGCTTCCAGGGTCGCCGGCGAGGGATGCCCAAAAGGGTTCCTCTGCCCTACGCTGATAACGCTTATCGAAGGGTTCACCGCCTCGATAAAGGCCTTTTCCTCAGCGCCCCCCGAACCGCCATGATGAGGAACTTTCAGAAAATCCGCTTTGATCTCAGCGCCATTTCTCAGAAGATCCGCCATGGCGCGCCGCTGAATATCCCCGGTGAAAAGGGCGCTGAAAGTCCCATGGTTCAATTTCAATACCACCGATCCCTCGTTGATGTTCTTTTCCCCCGGTCGTTCAGACGGCCAAAGGCCGGCCGGCTGTGTGGCCGGATTGAGCACAAGGATCCGGGCTTCTTTAAAACCATCGAGGCGCATTCCTTTATGGACCAGAAAAACTCTCGCGCGCTCGTGACGGATCTTTCTTTTAAGGTTTCCAAAAACTTTTGTGGGGTAGTTCGGGGCGCCCAGGAAAACGTTCTTCACTTTCAACTCATCCAGCACCGCCGCCATCCCTCCGATGTGGTCCTCTTGAGGGTGGCTGATGACCAAGGCGTCGATCGTGGACACCCCTTTGGATTTGAAGTAAGGGGCCACCGCCCACCGGCCTTCGTCGGCGTCGCCGCCTTTGCCCGCGTCGATCAGCATATGGCCGCCGCGGGGGAAATGCACCGCGATCGCGTCGCCCTGACCCACGTCAAGGACCGTGATCTGAAACGGTTGCCGCAGATCGCGCCATAACCCTTGAGTCACAAAAAGACCCCAACACCAGAGGCAAAGCGCGGCCGCGCGGACCCAACGGCCCCGAATCTTTTTATCCAGGAGTAAAAATAGTATCCCGCCGGTCAAGAGAACGAAAAAAGCGGGGTCCAGTTTCCCCACGATCCAAAAGGACCCCGGGATATTCTCGAGAGCATAGAGACTCTCCGTCAAAAGCCGCATGAGCCCATGAACCACCCACGGGATAAGGCCGAAGACCTCGGGCAACCACCCGAACGTGCAAAGAAAGACCGCGCCGCAGAAAAAAAGCGCGAACGACAAAGGCACGACGGCCATGTTGGCCGCGAGGGACACGGGGGTT
>JACPXO010000159.1 GCA_016196505.1 Candidatus Omnitrophota bacterium | reverse complement strand
AGGCACCGTGGTGTTGTAAGCGCGCGCGAGACGCGTGATGCTGTCGAGGAGTATCACGACGTCTTTCTTGGACTCAACCAGACGCTTGGCTTTTTCCAGCACCATTTCGGCCACCTGCACGTGCCGCTCGGCCGGCTCATCAAAAGTGGAACTGATGACCTCCCCTTTCACCGAACGCTGCATGTCCGTGACCTCTTCCGGCCGCTCGTCGATGAGAAGTACGATGAGCACCGCGTCGGGGTGATTGGTGGTGATGCTGTTGGCGATCTTCTGGAGCAACACCGTTTTTCCGCTGTAAGGCGGCGCCACGATCAGTCCGCGTTGGCCCTGGCCGATGGGGGTCAGAAGGTCCAGCACCCGAGTGGACACCTCGTTCGGGGCGACCTCCAGCTGCCACTTGCGCTGGGGATAGAGCGGGGTCAGGTTGTCGAAGAGGATCTTTTCCTTGCCCTCTTCCGGCGACTCGAAATTCACCTTTTCCACCATGAGCATGGCGAAATAACGTTCGCCCTCTTTCGGCGGCCGGATCTGCCCGGCCACGGTATCACCGGTGCGCAGATTGAATTTCCGGATTTGAGAAGGCGACACATAGATGTCGTCGGGGCAAGGCAGGTAATTGTAATTCGGGGACCTTAAGAAACCGAAACCGTCCTGAAGGACCTCCAGGACCCCTTCCCCGGTCATCACGCCGCCCTCTTTCTCGGGCTGCGCCTGCAGGATCTTAAAGATCAGGTCCTGTTTCTTCAGGCCGCTGACGCCGTTCACTTTCAGCTGATGGGCCAGGGCGTTCAGCTCCGACATTTTCATCTTTTTCAACTTCGCTAGATCAATATCCATTGCCGCTATTCTCCTCGTGTTGTTCTGACTTCATTGAATAAAATTACGATGGGTACTTCTCCTGGATCTTTTTAAAAAGTTCCCCGATCTTCCTCTCCAGCGCTTGGGGCGAGCCGTCATTGCGGACCACAAAATCCGCCAGACGCTCCTTTCTGGGTAACGACCACTGGGTGGAAAGAATCTTTTTAGCCAAACCGCGCCCGATCCCCTTCCGGGAGGCCCGGCGCAGGCAGTTCTCTGTCCGGGATGAAACCACCACCGTGACATCCACGAGATGCTCCATCCTGGACTCAAAAAGAAGCGGGATATCCAGGACGAGGATCCCCGGACGCTTCCGCGCCGCTTCGATCTTTTTCAGACACTCAAAAATAACGCCCGGATGAATGAGGATGTTGAGTTTCCTCAGATCCGCGGGGTTCGAAAAAACGCGCAGCGCCAGTTTCTTGCGGTCTATCGATCTGTCGGCGCGTAGGAATTCCTTTCCAAAAATTTTTACGATCGCCCGATAGATCGGCGAACCCTTGCGAACGGCCCGGCGGGCGGACTCATCCGCGTCATAGAGGGCGGCCCCGAATTTTTTAAAAAACTTGGCCGCCGCGCTTTTCCCCGACGCCAGACCCCCGGTCAAACCCACGACGATCATTGCAGGATCTCCCGGTAATACTCTTTGTACGCGTGGGCGCTCCGGTCCCATGAAAAATCCGAATGCATCGCGCTTTTTCGAAGGGACCCGAAACGCTTCTTGTCCTCGAAGGCCGAGAGCGCGCGGTCCAGTGTGTCTAAAAGCTCTTCCGGATCCCGCTCTTTGAAAACAAAGCCATTCCCGCGCTTGGGGTATTCATCGGCGTCGACAATAGTATCGGCAAGCCCTCCCGTCTTCCGCACGACGGGAAGCGTACCGTACTTGAGAGCGATCATCTGGCCCAGGCCGCAGGGCTCAAAAAGCGACGGCATGAGGAGAAAGTCCGATCCCGCGTAGATCTGGTGGGATTCCGCCACCCCGAAACCCACGAGGGCCGAGCAATTCTCGGCGTGCTTCCTGGCGAAATTCCGGTACGACGATTCATACGTATGGTCTCCGTCCCCGAGAATGACCATCTGAACTTTCCTTGAAAGAAACGGGTCCATGACCTTCGCCAGAAGGTCCAGCCCTTTTTGTTCGGCCAAGCGTGTCACCATCCCGAACACCGGGATGCGGGGGTTCTTCTCAAACCCGCAGGACGCCTGGAGCGCGGCCTTGTTCAACTCCTTGGCCTTCGGGACATGACTCGAGTAGTGTTTTTTCAGCCATCGGTCTTTGGCGGGATCCCACACATTCCCGTCGATCCCGTTCAAGATCCCTTTTAAACGGCCTGTCTTTTCGCGCAGAACCCCCTCGAGTCCAAAACCATACTCGGGCGTCAGGATCTCTTTGGCATAGGTGGGGCTCACGGTGTTCAGGGCATCGGCGTAAAGTATCCCTGCTTTGAGAAGATTGATCTTTCCGTAAAACTCAAACCCCTTCACATCGAAGAGCTTTTCGTCCAAACCCAGCGACGCATAGGCCTTAGACGGAAAAATGCCCTGGTACTGGAGATTGTGCATGGTCAAGAGACATTTTGTTTTTTCAAAGAACGGGTCCGTGGCGACTTTCGTCTTGAGAAGCACCGGCAAAAGAGCCGCCTGCCAGTCATGGGCGTGAACAATATCCGGCTTGAACCGTAGGGCCTTCGCCAGGGCCAAGGCCTCGTGGCAGAAAAAAGAGAAACGTTCCAAATTGTCCGGGTAATCGCCCCGTCCATTGCCATACAAGAACGCGCGGTTGAAATACGCCTCGTTCTCGATGAAGTAGCCAGTGACATTCTGGCCAAGACGCTTCTTGGCGCAGACAATCCCGCGGTAGCGCGGCATGACCACCGCGACTTCCAGGCCCAGTTTCCCGAGGGCCAAAGGCAGTGACCCGGCCACTTCCCCCAAACCGCCCGTTTGGGCGAACGGCGTCACTTCACTGGCACAAAAAAGTATCTTGATGGTACAAAAACTCCTTTTACTTGTAGGTTTTGTCGTATGTCTTGGGTCTTGAGAGAGCCACACCGTTTGACCCTCACAACTCAAGACTCACGACTCAAGACTCACATATCTCTCCCATATCCAGCCAGTTAGGACCCGCCTTCACGTCCACCTTGAGCGGGACCTTAAAAGACGCCGCCCCCTGCATCTGGCTTGAAACCATCGCCGTCAGCTTTTCCAACTCGCGCTTCGGCGCTTCAAATAAAAGCTCGTCATGCACCTGAAGGATCATCTTTGCTTCAAAGCGGTCTTTCGTGAGCCGTTCGGAGATCCGGCGCATCGCGATCTTGATGAGATCGCTGGCCGTGCCCTGCATCGGCGCGTTGATGGCCGTCCGTTCTGCGAAACTCCTCATCCGAGGATCCTTCGAAAGGATCTCGGGGATATAACGCCGGCGCTTGAAAAACGTCGAGACATACCCCTCTTTTCTCGCTTTTTCCAAGGTTTCGTCCAAATATTTTTTTACCCTGGGATACCGGTCAAAGTAGGCCTTGATGAAATCACGCGCCGCGTCGTTCGTGATCCGCAGACTTTTGGCCAGACTGAACGCCCCCATCCCGTACAACACGCCGAAGTTCACGGTCTTGGCCGAATCCCGCATGGCGCCGGTGACTTCGGTCATGGACGCGTTGAAGATCAGACTTGCCGTGTAGCGGTGAATATCCGCGCCCTCTTGGAACGCCTGGATGAGGTGCTTGTCCTCCGAAAGATGGGCCAAGACGCGCAGCTCGATCTGGGAATAATCCGCGGACATCAAGGTCGCGTCCTTCGAAGCCGCGATGAACGCGCGGCGTATCTTCCGGCCCTCTTCGGTCCGGACCGGGATATTCTGGACGTTGGGGTCGCTCGAAGAGAGCCGGCCCGTCGCGGTCACGGTCTGGTTGAAAGAAGTATGGACACGGTGTGTTTCGGGATTGACCAAGAGCGGCAGGGCATCCACATAGGTAGACTTAAGCTTCGAAAGTTCTCTGTATTTTAGCAGTGTCTTGGGAAGAGAATGAATTTCGGAAAGCTCTTGCAAAACCTCGACATCCGTAGATGCCCCAGTCTTGGTTCTTTTTACCACAGGAAGGCCCAGTTTTTCAAATAAAATCTCAGCGAGCTGTTTGGTGGAGTTGATGTTGAATTCGGCGCCCGCCTCCTTGTGTATCTTCCGGGTCAACGCCAAAAGCTCCTTCTCCATGTCGGCGGAAAGCCCCGACAGGAGTTTTAAGTCGATGGCCACCCCGCAAAACTCCATGTCCGCCAGAATAGCCACGAGGGGCATCTCGATCTCCTCGAATAAATGCCACAGGTCCTTTTCCTCCAATTTCTTCCTGAGCAGCCGCGACAACCGGTAGGTGACGTCGCTGTCCTGGCAGCCGTAGCGGAATACGCGGTCAAGGGCCACCTGGTCCATCGTGAGCTGGTTTTTACCGGACCCGATAAGCTCCGTGATCGAGGTGATCCGGACACCCAGGTGTT
>JACPXO010000026.1 GCA_016196505.1 Candidatus Omnitrophota bacterium | reverse complement strand
TCACGCGCTGAACAACACCCTCCAGGACATTCTGGTCCGCTACAAACGCATGAACGGGTTTGAGACCCTGTGGATGCCCGGCACGGACCACGCGGGGATCGCCACTCAAAACGTGGTGGAGCGTGCCTTGAAAGAAGAGGGGTTGTCGCGTCACGCGCTTGGGCGGGAGAAATTCCTCGAGCGCGTTTGGAAATGGCGCGAAAAATATGGCAACACGATCATCCGTCAGCTCCAAAGACTGGGGTGTTCCTGCGACTGGGACCGGACGCGTTTCACCATGGACGAGGGGTTGTCTCGAGCCGTTCGCGAGGTGTTTGTCCGGCTTTATGAGAAAGGGCTCGTGTACCGGGGAAAATACATCATCAACTGGTGTCCCCGCTGCCAGACGGCTTTATCCGACGAGGAGGCCCAGCACAAAGAGGTCCCGGGACATCTTTACTATTTGAAATACGCCGTGGAAAACAGCAGCGAGCACATCACGATAGCGACCACGAGGCCCGAGACGCTTTTGGGGGACACGGCGATCGGCTTTCATCCTCACGATGACCGCTACCGGCATCTCGTGGGAAAAACGGCGATCCTGCCGATACTCAACCGGCGTCTCAAGATCATTCAGGACGAGACCATCGACCCCAAATTCGGCACTGGGGCCCTCAAGATCACGCCGGCGCATGATCCCGTGGATTTTCATCTGGCGCAAAAGCACGGGCTGGACTTCATCAATATTTTGAATCCCGACGGCACCCTGAACGAAAATGCCGGCCCTTACCGCGGACTCGACCGTTTTGAGGCCCGGAGCCGGATCCTCGCGGAGCTTGAAGAAACGAGGATCTTGCTAGAGACCAAAGACCATGTTCATTCCATCGGTCACTGTTACCGGTGCCACACCGTGGTCGAACCCTACCTCTCGTCGCAGTGGTTCGTGCGGATGAAGCCCCTGGCCAAGCCCGCCATCGCGGCGGTGAGGGAGAGCCGCACGGTTTTCGTCCCGAAACGCTGGACAAAGGTCTATCTGGATTGGATGCTGAATATCAAGGACTGGTGCGTTTCAAGGCAGATCTGGTGGGGACACCGGATCCCGGTTTGGTACTGCACGCGTTGCCAGTCGAAAGATAAGCCGGGCATGATCGTGGCCAGGGAAGCCCCGAAGAAATGCCCTGAGTGCGGCGGGTCCGATCTCGAGCAGGACCCGGACGTCCTGGACACCTGGTTCTCTTCCTGGCTCTGGCCGTTCTCGACCTTGGGTTGGCCGAAAAAAAGCAAGGACCTCCAATATTTTTACCCGACGGCGTGCCTCGTGACCGGGTACGAGATCATTTTCTTCTGGGTGGCGCGTATGATGATGTCCGGACTTGAATTCATGGGAAAGGAACCGTTCAAACAAGTTTATATTCACGGCATCGTGAGAGACCCGACCGGTGCCAAGATGTCCAAGTCCCTGGGCAACGCGGTCGACCCGATCGGCATCATCGAGGAATTCGGCGCCGACGCGCTGCGTTTCGGCATCATTTCCATCACCGCCGAGGGACAGGATGTCTACGCCTCCAAGGAAAAATTCGAGGTGGGCCGTAATTTCGCGAACAAGATCTGGAACGCCACCCGGTTCGTGATGATGAATATGAGCTTAAGCGCCGCGGGCCTGAAGCACGCCCCCAAGAGCTCCTTGATCAACCCCATCGACCAATGGATCTTGAGCCGTCTCAACCAGACCGTGCTTTATGTGACGCAGAGCTTGGACCGCCTGCGCTTCAATGAGGCGGCCTCCATTCTTTATGATTTTTTCTGGCATCAGTTTTGTGACTGGTACCTGGAGCTGGCCAAGCCGAACATCCATTCCCAAGAAACCCAATGGGTGTTGCACACGGTCTTGGAAAATTCCCTGAAGCTTTTGCATCCTTTCATGCCTTTCGTCACGGAAGAGATCTGGCAGAAGATCCCTCACGAGGGCGAATCGATCATGGTGAGCGCGTGGCCCGTGGCGAACAAGAAACTCATCGACCCGATGATCGAAACCGAGGTTGAGCTCATCATCGGGGAGATCCAGGCCATACGGAACGTCCGGTCCGCCTGGCAGATCAACCCCAAAGACCTGATCACCGTGGCGATCAAGGCCTCCCGGGAAAAAGAGCTTCAAACCCTGCAGAAGTACTCGACCCACATCGCGCAGATGGCGAAGATCTCCTCGCTTCAGATCGGCAAGAACATTTCCCGTCCCAAGGAATCCGCGGTCGCCAACATCGGCCGCGTCGAGACCTATGTCGTCCTCTCCGGCCTCATCGATATTCAGGTGGAGCGCCAGCGCATCGAAAGCGCTTTGTCCGACGTCGAAAAAATGATCCGCAACCTCGAAGTCCGGCTCCAGAATGAGGAGTTTTTGAAGAAGGCCCCGAAAGACATCGTGGATAAAGAACGTAAAAAAGCCGAAGAGCTGGAAAACCGCAAGAAACGGCTCGAAGAAAATCTCCGCACGTTAAGCGATGCTTAAACCGAGCGTCATAGACCCTATCGTCAAAGCGGCCCTGAGAGAGGATATTGGGGCCAGGGACGTCACTTCGTCCGCCGCGCTTCCTCGATCCCTGATCACCAAAGCCGCGATTCAGGTGAACGAAAAAGCGGTGTTGTGCGGCCTGGAGATCGCCGAGCGCGTGTTTCGTCTGGTGGACGAAGACTTGAGGTTTTTACCCGTGGCCAAAGACGGGGAGTCGGTGGAAAGGGGCCGTGAGATCGCCTACATCGAGGGCTCCGCACAATCCCTGCTCATGGCCGAACGGACCGCGCTTAATTTTTTAAGCCATCTTTCCGGCATCGCCACCCAGACGCGGGCTTTTGTGGATAAAGTGAGATCCACCAAAGTCAAGATCATGGACACGCGTAAGACCACGCCCGGACTGAGGGCGCTGGAAAAATACGCGGTGTTGACCGGCGGCGGCGCGAACCATCGTTTTGGTCTCTATGACCAGGCGCTCATTAAGGACAACCACCTCAGGGTGTTGAGAAAACGCCCCCTCGGTGAGATCGTCACACAGGTGAAGCGAAGCGTGCTCAAAAAAACCCTCGTCGGCGTCGAGGTCAAAAATCTGGCGGAGTTGAAAGAAGCGCTTCAAAGCGCCGCTGATTACATCTTGCTCGACAACATGACCCCGGAAATGGTCCGGGAAGCCGTGAACCTAAAAAAGCGCCTGGGCAAAGGCCCGGCTTTTGAGGTCTCCGGCGGGGTGGATCTCGACAACGTCCTGGATTACGCCTCGATCGGCGTCGAGCGGATCTCCATAGGGGCGCTCACCCACACCTTTCGCGCGATCAACCTCTCCCTGGACATTGTGGGATGAATTTTAAAGTTCGATCCTCGATGAGCCCCAAAGGGGATCAGCCGCAGGCGATCGAAAAGCTCGTCGAGGGGATACGCCGGGGCTTGAAATTTCAAACGCTTTTGGGGGTGACCGGCAGCGGCAAAACCTTCACCATCGCCCATGCGATCGCCCGCCTCAACCGTCCGACG
>JACPXO010000158.1 GCA_016196505.1 Candidatus Omnitrophota bacterium | reverse complement strand
TGAGGAATCATACATTTTAAAGCCTTCGATCTTGGGCAAGGTGGGCGGCTCGAGCGTGTGGATGTTCCCCTGGCCAGCGATCTTTAAACGGTAGGTGATGGGGTTTCCCTGATCGATCTCTGATTTATCCACGGAGCTTTCCACCGTGTATTGGCCGACGGCCCCTTTAAAACTCGCCGGCTTACCCGCCTCGGGAAGCGTTTTCGCGACAAGCGTCACGGGATCCGTGGGCAATGAACGCGCCACCACTTCTCTGAGGATCGGAGAACGGATGGCCGTGCGTCGGCCGCCGAAGACGTTGTAAGAAAAGAAGGAGTCAAAATCATCCTGGTTACTCACCTCGACCGTGCTTGCGATCACCCCCGAGTCAAGCGTGAACACCCCCGGCTCGGTGGGGAATAGCGCTATCTTGCGCACATCGGCGACGACATATCTTGAATTGTTAAAGATCTGCTCGGTGCGTTTGAGGGTCTTTTCCGGAGGGAAATCTTCCACCCAAAAACCCGTGAGAGAAGGTTCTTTTTCAAAGCCTTTGTACGTGGCGGAAAGACGTGTGTAAAGCGTGTAGGTTAAAATGGCGGGTTCGTTCACAGTCACTTCATCCCGGTCAAGCCATGCCTTCACGAAAATATCCTGGCTTGAGACACTTCCCTGCGGCAAGGCCCTCACCGGCGGCGCCGTCACGGGGCCTTGAGAGACCGCGGACGCCGGAAAATTCGATCCGTCCGGCACCACTTCCACCTGAACGGCCCCGACTTTAAAAAGCTTTCCGCCGATGCTTATTTCAAAGGGGCCTATGGTTTTCTTGCCGACGGAGTTGGCCATCAGCACGTAGCTGAAAATACTGCGCGAGGAAGATTTCCCGTTGACGATCGTCAATTCCTGCGAATGGCCTTGGGAATAAGACGCGAACCCTTCGATCTGCGAAATGACCGGTTTTGAGATGGGGCCTTCGGCGTTCGTGATGATGATATCCAGCGTCAACTCCTCGCCCACTGCCACGCGCGCGCGGTCCACGGAAGTCTCTATCGCCACCTCCGCCCAACCGGCCAGAGGCATAAAAAGCATGAGAAAGACAAACCCAAGCGGTCTTGTGGTTCTTCCCACGGCCGGTTTCACCAATCCCTTTCGAATGTCCGCTTCCGGCTGGACACCGGATTTTTCTGACCCGAAGTTCTCAAAGCTTTTTTCTCCTGATTTTCCAAGGCGTCCAGGATCTGATCCGCGCGCATTTGCCCGGGAGTTTTTTCGGGCTCTTTCTTTTTTTCTTCCTCGCCTTCCGACCCGCTTGCCGGCTTCTGATCTTCTTTTTGGCCGGCCGGCTCTGGGCTCATGGGCTTGGGCTCTTCTCGTCCCTTCAAATCTTGCTGATCCTGACTTTTTTCTCCCTGGGCTTCTTCTTTCTTTTCCGGCTGGCCTTGGCCTCCCCGGGGTTCTTGGTTCTGACCTTTTTGATCTTTTTGGTCTTGTTTTTTCTGCTTATCCTGATCTTTTTTTGGGTCTTCTTTCTTTTTTTGGTCTTCTTTTTTCTTCAAAAGTTCAAGATTGTACTTGGCGTCCTCGTCCTTGGGATCCAGGCGAAGCGCCTGTTTGTAAAACTCGACGGCCTTGTCCGGTTCCTGCCGGCGATAAAGCGTGTTGCCGAGATTATAAAAGGCCTTGGACTGGAGATGCGCGTCTTTCGGGTCCTCGGCCGCTTGCCGGTAAGTTTTGAGCGAATCTTCGTACCGGGCTTCCTTATAATAAGCGTTGCCCAAATTAAATGCAACCGGCGGGAGACCCGGCTCCGACCGAAGCGCTTTGAGGTACTGGGTTTTCGCTTTTCCGATCTCACCTTTTTTAAAATGTTTGTTACCTTCCTCGTTCTTTAACGCCGAGTAAAATTTAAACCCCAAGAAAAATGGCGAAGCCACAAGGAGCAGTATCACGGCCAGACGCGCCGCTTTTTTCTCGGTCGGCTCTTCCCCGCGGCGTTCCGAAAGCGCGGTCTCCGTCCACAATAAAATGAGGGCGAGCGCTAAAAGAACCTGGTAATTCTCCTCGTACTCGACGGATCTCTCGGTTCTCAGGCCTTTTTGGACCATCTGCCGGATCTCGTAGACCAAATGTTCCACTTCCACCTCGCCCCGTGTCGACCGGTAATAAACACCTCCGGTTTCCCGCGCGATCGCTTTCAAAAGCGGCTCGTCGAGCTTTGAAAGCACCGGCCGGCCTTGGCTGTCCTTCTTAAAACCTTCTCCCGCGGCGTCGCCGGGAAGTGTGCTGCCTTCGCCTGTCCCGATGCCTATCGTAAAAATGCGTATCCCCGCCTCACGGGCCTTGGCGGTCGCCTGCATGGGATTCGATCCCTGATCTTCGCCGTCGGTCAGGAGAATGACGGCCTTGAAACCCTTTTCCTGATCACCAAAGGCCTGCTGGGCCACCTGGATCGCGGCCCCAAGAGCCGTCCCTGGGGTCGGGATAAGGTTCGGGTTTACCGTCGAAAGAAAAAGTTTCACCGCGCTTTTATCCAGCGTCAACGGACATTGAATAAAGGCCTCCCCGGCAAACGCAACGATACCGATCCGGTCCTGTTTCAGCCGTTCGACGAGCGTCGCCAGTTCCAGCTTCGCTTTTTCAAGCCGGTTGGGGGCGATATCCCTGGCGAGCATGCTTTTGGACACATCCAGCGCGATCACCACATCGATGCCTTTTCTTTCGACGAGCGTTTCTTTCGTCCTGAAATGCGGCTGGCACAAGGCGAGGATCACGAGCGACACGGAGACCAAAATAAGAACACGCTTCAAGAGACGTCGGGCGGGATCCAGGGAGGCGATGAGCCGCTCGACGAGCGCGGGGTCCCCGAAAGCGTTCATCGCCCTGCGCTTTCTCCATGAAGCGAAGAAAAAGCCGATGACGAGCACCGGCACCGCCCACAGCCAGATGAAGTTTTGAGGCACCCCCCACTCCGTCATGCGACAACTCCTCTCAAGGAATTTTTACGCCCAAGACTTGCGTCCACGCCATTTC
>JACPXO010000157.1 GCA_016196505.1 Candidatus Omnitrophota bacterium | reverse complement strand
TGGCGCTCGTGCTGGTCTTTTATTTTCTTGCGATAGGAAAGTACAACCCTCTTTACGCCTGGGCGGTGGAGACGCTTGGCGTGACCGGCATGCGAAACCCGAGTAAATTCCTTTTTTTCAGCATCGTTTCTCTCGGGATGTTGAGCGGGTTTGGCCTGCAAAAAGTCCTGGAGCTCCAGAAAGAGGCATGGGTGCGCCGCTGGAAAAAAATAGCGGTCGTCCTTTGCTTTATCGTGCTGCTCACGCCATCAAGCGTCATGTTTTTTTTCAAGGCGTTTGAAACACGTCTGACTGTGCTTGGCCGAAGTTACGCGACGGCTTATTTTGAGGGGAAGCAGGATCCCGCCCACGCGCTTGGCTATTATCAAGATCAAATGGCCGGGTATCTTATTGCGGTGAAGCAGTTCATTCAGGCCTCGGATCCCTGGAACGTGGCGGCTCTCGGGGCGTCGCTCCTATCGGCCGTCATTTTGTTCGTTTATTTTAAAAACCGGAATAGGCGGTTCTTAAAAATAGCCCTGCTTGTTTTTACTGTTCTGGACTTGTCCGTATTTGGTTATAAATTGAGCACGGGATTCATCGGCAATGCCAGGCCATTTCCCAGCTCCAGACCTCCCGCGCTCAAGCGACTCGCGGCTTTGGAAGCCGAAAGTTCCGCTGGGAAGAACGCGGTGGAGTGGGCGGCCGCCGGTCGTGGGATTTTTCAGGCGAGCACGAACATGTTGTACGGTATGCCTCATGCCGGGGGGTATTCGCCGCTTTTTTTGAAGAGATACTACGAGTTGTTTTATGACCTGGGTTTTGTGGACGGATCTTTGGGCCGGCACCCCCTGGACGAGTCCCTGTGGAGCGAGCAAAGACCGCTGTTGGATCTGGCGGGCGTTTCGGTTGTGCTCTCCGACCAAGCGCTTACCGTACCCGGTTTGGAATTAAAGGAGAGGGTGGGGGACCGGTTTTTGTATCAAAATAAAGAGGCCCTGGCTCTCGTTCACGGCGTTTCCTCCTGGAGACTTATCCCGGAAAAAAAAGAACGGCTTGGCTATCTCAAAAGCCGGTCGTTTGGCCCGGCCACGGAAGCGGTGGTCGAGGAACCTCTGGGTTTTTCGGCCCTTACGCCGGTAAGTCCTATCGAGGTTTTGGGAATTGAAAAAACCGCGCTCTCCATCCGCGCGGAGACGCGAAGCGATACGAGCGCCATTTTAATATTTCGTAGCGCCTTCTATCCGCGGTGGAAGGCCAGGGTCGACGGAATGGATCGCCGGACGTTCCCGGTGGACCACGCCTTCACGGGAGTGGAGCTCAGCGCCGGAGGCCACCGTGTGGAATTTTATTACGACATGCTTCCGGAACGGCGGTGGCAGTTCGTTTCGCTCGCCGTGCTTTTCGTGCTTATTTTAGTCAATGGGGTAAAATGGCCCAAACGCTCATGAAACGGCTACCAAATTTCCTGAAAGTGTTTTTGCTGTATCTTTTTGTTTTCTTCCTTACGCTGGCCTGCGCGGAGAAGATCCTGGAAAGGTATTTTTCCATTGACGTTTTCCGGGGGGAATCCAAAAACGAATTAGCGCAGATCACCGGCTGGTCTCCCACTACTCGAGAGGACGGCGCTTTTCTTTGCGACACGCCGCACGCGTTTGAGAAGCCGCCGGGCAAGGTCCGCGTGCTGCTCTTGGGAGACTCTATTCTCGATTGCAATGAATCCGGCCAGCCCTATTCGGAGTCTCTCGCGGCTATGTTGGCCGGAGAGTTGGGGAGCGGTTATGAGGTGATCAATATCTCGGCCGGGGGATGGGGCAATGATCAGGAGTACCTCGCCTACCGGCATCTCGGGAGGAAATACTCACCCGATATCGTCCTGCTCTTTTTCACTCCGGCGAACGATATTTTCAACAACGTCTCCAGGAAGGCGATCTTTCAGGACAGGGGTAAACCCTATTTCGAGCTTGAGCACGGCAAACTCGTTTTGAACGATCGGGCTTTCCAAAAAAAGACCGGTTTTTTGCTTCAATGGCTTAATAAAACCCAGCTCGGTACGCGCGTCAACCTCCTCTTTCAAAAATTTAAGAAAAGAGTTGAGGCGAATGTGCTGGAAAGCGAGCCCAATTCGCACTTGTTGACTTTCCTCGATCCCTGGCCCAAAAAGATCGAGCAGGGATGGGAGATCACCCGGGCGATCCTGCTTGAGATGCGGAAAGACGCGGAGAGCGATTCGGCGAAGTTCGCGGTCGTCTATGTGCCTAACGGGGCTGTCATGACGGCAGGTTGGCAGGGAGACCTGTCGCGGTTTAACCGGAACTGCGTCGGGTACCTTAAGGAGGCGGTCCCCGTGCAGTTCGCGGGAACTTCCTACCACGTGGATATGTTTAAACCCTACCGCGAGATAAAGCAGTTTTGCGGGTCGTCGGGGATCCCTTTGATCGACACCCTTGAGCAGGTCGCGCCGTTCGGGCTTGAACACACGGCGATCTGCTATGACGGATTGCATTTGAGCCGGAAAGGCAAGGAGCTTCTCAGCGGCGTGGTCCTCGAATTTATTAAAAATTTAAAGGCGTCTTCCCCGTGAGAGACATCCGGGTCCATTTAAAAAGAGCGTTCATCGTTTTCTGGCTTCTGTTCGTTTTTTTGGTCTATCTGGGCATGGTCATTTTTCCTCGTCTCGGGATGTTTTTAAACTGATGGAATTTGTGCACACCGGCTTTCAGGCGATCTTTTCCTCCGCCTTTTTTTAGGGCTGATCCTGTTTGCCGCCCTTTCTTTTGGGCGCGTGCTGTTGAGAAGGGTCTGCGGTTCTCTGGAAACCCTGAGCGCCGGAGAGGGGACCCTTTTTTCACTGGCGCTGGGCCTTGCCGCGCTCTCGCTTTTTATGTTGGGGCTCGGGCTTCTAGGGCTTGTGACGAAGCTCCATGCCTTGGCGCTTTTAGGGTTTTTTCTTGTCCTTCCCTGGTGGCTTGAGAAAGGAAAACGTTTTTCTTTTTCATGGGCTTCGGGAGCTTCCATCCCTTTCCTCCTGATGCTCTTTGCCTTCTTCCTTTCCTGGCTGAACACCACCTTGCCGCCGATCGGCAACGACGCGTTGGCCTATCACCTGGCGGATCCCAAGGATTTTATTCTTCATGGTCGCGTCCATCCCATCCCTTTAAGCCGTGAATCCTTGTGGCCTTACCAGACGGAGATGCTTTTTATGCTGGGGCTTTTGCTTCAGGGAACGTCCCTGGCGCAGGCCCTGCACTGGGTCTTTTATCCGCTCACCGCTTTTTCCATTTACGCCTTTGGGGCGCGCTTTTTAGGCCGCAGGGAAGCGGTGTTCGGGGCCCTCGTTTTTGTTTTTACCCCCGTCGTGTTCGCGCTGTCGGGCGAGGCCTACGTGGATCTGGGGCTTACGTTTTTTATTTTCCTGTCCTTCTACGCTTTCCTTTTGAAAGATACTCTCGGCGAACTCAAGGCATCCCTGGTTTCCGGACTTTTTTGTGGGGCGGCCTTGGCGACAAAATACTCGGGGTTGAACGCAGCCGTTATTCTCACCGTTTTTTGGTTATGGCGTAAGCCGGTCTCGCTTAAGTCCGCGCTTTATTTTATTTTGAGCGCCCTAGCCGTTTCCGGGGTGTGGTACCTGAGAAGTTACTGGATCTTGGGAAACCCGGTTTACCCGTTCTTTTCGAACTTTTTCGGCGGCCGCGGATTCGAATTTGGGATCCAGAGCAGTCTTGGCACAGGGAACGGGGTGGATTCTTTTTTGCTGCTTTTGTGGGACATGACTTTTTATCCCAAGCTTTTCGGCGGAGATGTGCTCG
>JACPXO010000161.1 GCA_016196505.1 Candidatus Omnitrophota bacterium | reverse complement strand
GCAGGCCCAGGCCCAGCGACACGGTCTGCGTGGCCCAACGGCTATAACTGGGGTTTTGAGTCTCAAAACTTAAAAAATAAAAAACAAAGCTCAGGAAATAACAGACGAGTACGCCGAAAAAAATGAACGTGTCTATCATCCGATCCTCCAGCGCTCGAGTTTTTCTTCCTCAGCCGCGCAGGTCTCGAGTGTCTCCCGGCGGTCTCCGTGACGGTGCACCACCCGGACGGCGGATCCTTTGGGCGCGTCACAATACCGCGCGGCGATCGACGCCAAGAGCAAGGCCTCTTCGGCGGAGGGGTCGCCCATCATCTCGGCCAAAAGATGCGCCGAGGGAAAATCGAGGATCTCGAACACATGCCGGCCCTTCTCGTAACTTTTAAGAAAATTGTTTTCCCGCTCGTTCCGACCGGTGATGACTTTGAGCCGAGGCGAGACCCTGAAATGCCGGCCCACTTTCAGGAGCAGCACGTCCTCGTGGGTCAGGTTATTTTTGCCCTTGTGGTCAAAAATATCCTGCAATTTTGCCGCATACTGGGGATCGGTCAGATAACAACACCCGCCGGCGGGCTGAGGGTAATTCTCAAGCCCTTTTTCCCTGGCCAGCTCCATCTGAGGTTTGCGCGAACGTCCGACAAGAGACAAAAGCCGTGAGCGGTCCACCCACCCTTTGATCTCGGGGATCGTCGGATCCAAAAGCTGGGCCGACAACGGCCTCAAGACCAGGCCGTTCAGCCCACTTTCGGTTTCAATGGTCTTGAGCGCCTCGCGGTGCTGGGACATAGGCCGTTGGCCGAGGACTTCTCCGGTGAACATGAATTGGGCGCCCATCTCATCCATCAGTTTTCTCATCCGCTTGAACATGAATATCCGGCAATCAATACAGGGATTAAGATTGGCCCCGTAGCCGAACTTCGGGTCCGTGACCACCGGCAGATAATCTTTGGAAATATCGATGATATGCAGTTTGAATTTAAGCTCGGCGGCCAAACGCAGGGCTTCGTGAGGACGCGTGGGGCGGTCTTGATCGCTTTTAAAATTCCGGGTGTGCTCGGTGACGCAGAAGCCGGTGGAAAAATTGATCCCTTCCACCTCCACGCCCAGATCCAAAAGGACCTTGGTCGCGAGTGTCGAGTCCAACCCGCCGGAAACCATCCCGAGAGCTTTTACACGCATCACTTTTTTTCCTGCCGTAAACGGCGGTGAAAAGCGTCCCACTCAGCCGGTTCCATTTTAAAACTATGGACGCGGCCGGGAAAACGGCTTTGAAGGACTTCTCGCCTGTAGGTTTTAACGGCGCGTTCCATGAGCGCGTCCAAGCGGGCGTATTGCTTGACGAATTTCGGGGTAAATTTTTTGAAAATACCGACCAGGTCATGAAAAACCAGCACCTGGCCGTCGCAAAATTTTCCCGAACCGATGCCAAGGGTCGGTATCCGAAGCGTTCGGGTGATCGCGCGGACCACCGGCGCGGGAACACATTCCACAAGCACCGAGAACGCCCCCACGTCCTCAAAGAGCCGCGCCTGGCGGAAGATCTCGAACGCTTCGCCCGCGCGGCGGCCATGGACCTTAAAACCTTCTTGGGAGCGAACCTGTTGAGGCGTTAAACCGACATGGCCCATCACCGGAACCTTGTTTTTGACCAAAAGTGCTGTGGTTTCCGCCGCGTTTTTGCTCCATTCCAGCTTCACTGCGTCGCAGCCCCCTTCTTTCAGAAAACGCTTCGCGGACCGGAGCGCTTGACGGGCTCCGGAGCGCACTCCCTGATAAGGCAAGTCCCCGACAATAAAGGAGTTGGGAGCTCCGCGGCGCACGGCTTTGGCGTGATGAATCATCTCGTCCATGGTAACCGGTAAAGTTGAGGAGTATCCCAAAAGCACCATCCCCAAAGAATCGCCCACCAAAAGGATGTCCACGCCGCATGTCTCGAGCAGCGCCGCCGTCGGTGCGTCATAGGCCGTCAGCGCCACCCACCGCTTGTGATGCTTCTTGGCACGGATAAAATCCGAAGTTTTGACCATAACAGTCCTAAAATGAGTAGCTTAGTATTATAGCGGATTATGGAACCGTTGTCAGCGGCCGATATTTCCAGCCCACGACCCGCCTAGACACACTACTCTTCTCGCCCCAAGGGGGTCTTCTTTCAGCGAGACACGCGTCGACTGCCCCACCGAGGCAGTCTTGCTCGTGACTCGGCTCGCGGTGTAAAGATAGTGTTCCGTGGCGCTCGCTCTCGTCAAGGTCTCGCTTGAAAGAAGACCCCCTTGTGGCTCGAAGGATTATTGACTCAGGAATACTCCCTGAAGAGAACAAGGCTTTGTCTCCGGGGACTAACGCCGGCATTCGAGGGGTGGCCGAGGCGGGATGCCTTCGCCCGCAGTCGAACGCTAGTTACGACGAGGACGGAGGCGCCCGCCGAAGGACAGGACCCCGAGAAGGCCGGCAGATTTATGCGACTTGCTAGGAGAAATTAACGAAGGTTGGCTTTTGAGAGGATCTCGGGGATAAGCTCTTCCCAGCCGATGGCCATGAGATGAAACCCCTGAACGCGCGGACGGATGGCCTTGATCGTTTCGACAGTGATCTGGACACATTCTTTTTTAGGGTCCGCGGCTTTCTCAAGGCGCTGGATCGTCTCTTTGGGAATGAAAATACCCGGGATCTTGTCGTTCATGAACTGCGCCATTTTCGCGGACTTGAGCAAGATGATCCCCGCGAGGATAGGGGTGGTCAGACGTTCTTTCTGGTACCTTTCGACAAAGCGCATAAAACGCGGGATTTCAAAAACCCCCTGGGTCTGGAAAAATTCGGCGCCATTCTCGATCTTGCGGCGCGTTTTCGAGAGCTCCGTGTCCAGATCGTCGACACAAGGGTTGAGCGCCGCGGCGATGCAAAAACTCGGGCTTCCCTCGAGCGGATGGCCGGTCATATCCAGCCCGCTCTCGAGTTTTTTGATCACGGCCATCAAATTCACGGCGTCCAGGTCAAACACGGGCTTGGCTTCCGGGTGATCGCCGAT
>JACPXO010000163.1 GCA_016196505.1 Candidatus Omnitrophota bacterium | reverse complement strand
GCCAAGTCGCACCGGGAGACGGCAAAAGGGAAAACTGTTTGAGGCGCCAGCCGAGTTTTTTCCACTTTTGCCGAGGGCTCCCGCGACTTGCGAAGAGTCCATGCGACAAGTCCCGAGGAGAATAAGGCTTTGGCGGAGGGACTAAAAGCTAGTTCCTCAAGTCAACGCGTGGCTGTTGGGGGACGCGCTGTTGCTGCAGGTCGGGAGGGCGCTCACGGCGCCCGGCGTGTAGGTACCCCCCATCGGTTCGGTCGGGAGCCCGTTATTGAGCTGAGCCGATTTGAAATACGGCGAAAGGTCGGCGGTGGTCGGCGTGACCGAATCTGGTTGGCCGTTTTCGACGGCGTACTGGTCCTTGGCGCTTTGGATGATGCGTAAATTGTTGATGCAGGCGTTGCGCCGGGAGTTGAGGCGCGCCTGCACGAAATTAGGGACCGCCATGCCCGCCAAAAATCCCAGGATCAGGAGAACCAGCATGATCTCCGTGAGCGTGAAGCCCTTCGCGGCACCCTGCTTTTTCATTACGCATGTCCCCCTTCTGAAATTAAAACACGCCGCGCTCTCTCGATCTCTTTCTGATAGAGCGCATACCGACCGGCTGAAATTTCAAGTGTCCGTCCGTGTTGCTCCAAAAACTTTGATAAAAGGTCCGTTTGCCGGTTCAGCGCGTAAGCCATCAGCACATAATACCTCGCGGCGGACTCGAACGCGGCATATTTTAAACGGACAAACCCCTCGAACTCCCCAACACTCATTTCTCCCGCGAGAAGCCGCGCCACCGACCCGTACCAAGACCCCGGCGTGGACCGCTCGATCACATGGCTCAGTTCTTTTTTGACCCTCGCGTCCCACCCTTGCCGGTAACTTAAGCGCACGATCGCCATCGAAAGCATGACGTCGTCATTGCTTCCCGGCTCGGCCAAAGACCTCCCGGTTTCGGCCCATCGCAGCGCGTCCTCGGGATGTCCCGACAACTCATACGCAGCGATCAGCGAAATATACACGGCATAAGCGCGTGGGGTGCGCTTTTGCACCTTCTCCAAAAACTCGATCGCTTCCGGGTACCTTTGAAGCTGAACCAGCGCGTTCGCTGCACTCAGCACGTATTCGTTATTGATGTACTCGTTATTAAGATACGCCAGCTCATAGGCCTTTCTAAAATGTTCGAGCGCTTTTTCTGGGTCGTTCTTTTGCAGATAGTAAACGCCGAGATTTTGATGCGTCGCGTCCGAAGCTGGCTCTATCGCCAGCGCCGCTTTAAGCGGCACGATAGCGTCCTCCCAACGGCCCTCTTCGATCGCGAGCCGCGCGATGTTTTGAAAACCGTAAAACGCGTACGGAGAATCGCTCCGTGACAGCCGCTCGTAGAACTTCCCGGTGTCGTTGTACCACGCGTTTCTCTCCCAGCTTCTATGGGCAAGGAAAAACCCGTAGCAGAGACACAAAACCACCAGAACAATGCTCAAAGCCGTGCGGCGGAGCGAGAATATCCGTTGAATAAAAAGTCCCGTGAGTCCCGCAAGCCCGAGCGACGGGATATAAAGGTAGTGCTCGGCCCATTCCGGGTAGAAATGGACGATCTGCAGATACGGCGAAAGACTCACGAGAAAAAAACTCAAGCCAAAAAAAGCCGCGCCTCTTTTCAAAAAGGCCGCGAGAAAACCAGCGCCCAGCACCGCGAGAACATAAAGCGTCACCCAAACCCGCGGGTCCTGAAAAGATTTCGCGAAATCCACGGTCAGGCAGAATTTGAAGCTTTCCGGCATTAAAATCGCCTGAAAATAATCGAGGATCGCCGGACCCATCGATAAAAACCTTAAAAGGGCTGCCCCGGCGTCAAACACGGGCGGCCCGAGAGGCACGGGCGAAAAAAACTTTCTGTAGATCAAAAAACCCGCGCCGACGCCCGCGAAGCAAAGCATCTTCCTGACGAGTGAGCCACGCGCGCTTTTCATAAAAGCCAGGTCAAACGCCAAAATATAAAAAGGGATGAGGAGCGTGCTTTCTTTGGCTAGCATGGCGAGCGCGTAAAAAACGAGCGCGGCCGGCAAAACCCCCCGGCGATAAAAAAAGAGCGACAAAAGCACCCCCAAGGCGCCCCAGAGATCTCCCCGGCTGGCAATGTAAGTGACCGCTTCGGTGTGAAGGGGGTGAACGCTAAAAAAAAGCGCCGCCAGGAAAGCCGCCGGACGGCTGGATAAAATTTTCCTCAAGAGCCCGAACAAAAGCAGGCAAACCGCCAGGTGCAGCGCCGCGTTCGTCAAGTTGTAGCCGAGAGGGTTACCCCGCCACAGTTGAAAATCCAAGGCGAACGAAAGCGTCGTCAGCGGCCGGAAATACTGGTTCCAGGCCATTTTTTCCGCGCCTTCATAATAAAAGAAACCGTGCCGAAAAATATCCGGGATCCGCGAGAGGTCCTTGATCAATGGATTTCGGATAATGATATTTTCTTCATCGAACAGAAAATTGTGGCCGAAGGAAACGCTGGTGAGGACGAGCACGACCGAGGCGATGGCGAGCCCCGCGAAAAAATCCGGGTGTTTTATTCCAAAAAGAAAGCCCCCACTATTGTCTAGTGGGGGCTTTTTCAAAAACACTTAAGGCAATACGTGGCTGTTGGGTGAAGCGCTGTTGCTGCAGGTCGGATTGGCGCTTACGGCGTTCACCGTATAGGACCCCCCGATCGGCTCTTTGGGCAACCCCGCCGAGATCTGCGTCGACTTGAAATAAGGCGACAGATCCGCCGTGCCCGGTGTCACCGTATCCGACTGGTTGTTCTCGAGCGCGTACTGGTCCTTCGCGCCCTGGATCAACCGCAGATTATTAATGCAGGTATTTCTGCGGG
>JACPXO010000150.1 GCA_016196505.1 Candidatus Omnitrophota bacterium | reverse complement strand
GAGCGTCGTCGCCTGCCACGGATTTTGGCCTACCTTTTTACCGAAAAAAAGACTTCCGAAAAAATTGAGGATGAAAGGGATCTGGGCCAGCCCCAAAAGCCAGGCAGCCGAAGAAATGAATACGTTGAGACCTTGAGTCGGCTGGGCGTGCGCGTACTGCACGGGATCGTAGAGACGCCGGGAAACACCCGCCAGCCCCATGAGGAACATCGGCATAAAAACACAGTTGATGAGAACGAACGATGTCCAGAAATGTATCTTCCCGAGCCGCTCGGACATCTGTCGCCCCGTCGCCTTCGGAAACCAGTGATAGACGCCGGCAAAAAGCGCGAAAATAGTCCCGGGCGCTACCACATAATGAAAATGACCGATGACGTAATAGGTGTCATGTAAATGAATATCGGAGGCCGCCAGACCTAACGGCAGGCCCGTGAGCCCCCCGATGCCGAACATCGGCAGAAAAGCCAGCGCGAACAGCATCGGCACGTTGAACCGGATCGATCCGCCCCATAAACTCAACACCAACGTCGTGAGCACCACCACGGAGGGGATCGAGATGATCATCGTCGTGATCTGAAAGAAGGCGCTCATCGACGGGCCCATGCCCGTGAGGAACATGTGATGCGCCCAAACGATGAACGACATAAAACCGAGAAAGAACACCGAATACACCAGCGCCTTGTAGCCATAGAGCGGCTTGCGCGTATTGCAGGCAATGACCTCGGCGACGATACCCATCGCCGGCAGGATCAAAACGTAAACCTCCGGGTGAGCCAGGAACCAAAAAAGGTGCTGCCAAAGGATCGGGTTTCCCCCGCCGCTCGCCTGAAGGGCCGCGCCGTTCACGACGAGTCCCGAAGGGATAAAAAAACTCGTTCCGGCCAGGCGGTCCATGAGCTGGAGCACCGCTGCCGCCATGAGAGGCGGAAACGCCAAAAGCAAAAGAAACGACGTCACGAACTGCGCCCACACAAAAAACGGCAGGCGGAAGAAATGCATCCCTTCGGCCCGAAGCTGGAGAGTCGTCACGATGAAATTGATAGACCCCAAAAGCGACGAGTTGATAAGGAACGCCATGCCGATAAGCCAAAGCGTCTGACCCGTCGGTGCGACCACCGCGAGCGGCGGATAAGACGTCCATCCGGACTGCGCCGCGCCGCCGGGAACGAAAAAGCTGGCGAACATGACGACGCCACCGGTAAAATAAAGCCAAAAACTCATCATGTTGAGCTTGGGAAACGCCATATCGGGCGCCCCGATCTGAAGCGGCAGAACAAAATTTCCGAATCCGCCGACAGCCAGAGGCACGACTCCCAAAAAAACCATGATGGTGCCGTGCATCGCGCCGAGCTGATTGTAAAACTCCGGCAGCATGATGCCCCCCACCATCGCGGTCTCCGCGAACCACCCCCCGATCACAGGAAGGGGTTTCCCGGGAAACGCCAACTGCCAACGCATCAGCATCATGAGGCCAAAACCAAAGAGTAAAAACAAAAGCCCCGTGATCGCGTACTGAATGCCGATCACTTTATGATCCAGCGAGAAAATATATTTGCGCCAAAAAGGAAGTTCTTCGGAGTGCGGGGCGTGGGTCAAGAGGATTTCCCTGCCGCGGCCTGTTCGTCAAACCATTTCGCGAAGGCGTCGGGGCTATCGACCACGAAAAAACCGCGCATGCGGTAATGCCCGAGGCCGCAGAGCTGCGCGCAGGCGATCTCGAAATCACCCGTTCGTTTGGCCTCGAACCAGATCTTGACCTTCTGTCCCGGGATCGCATCCTGTTTGATCCGCATCACGGGAAGCGCGAAACTGTGGATCACATCTTTGGAGCTGAGCTCCACAATGACCGGTTTCCCGACGGGAATATGAAATTGATTGAGCGTCACGACATCGTCCGCAGCCGAAGGGTCGCCGGACACGAGTCCCAAAGGATTTTGCTGATTCACAAGCTTGGGATCGGTTTTCCCATACAGGCCGTCCTTCCCGGGATAATGAATATTCCACGCAAATTGCTCGGCCACGACGCGCACCTGGAGCGAGGATTCCGGGGACGGCATCTTCACGTGGGTTTGATTCCATATAGGAAAAGCAAAAGCGGTGAGCAGCAGTACTTCGAAAAGGGCTACGCCGACTTCAAGGTAAGTAGGAAGTTTAAAATGTCCTGAGGCGGTAGAACGGTTCTCTCCGGGACGTTGCCGGAAACGAAAAAGGGTGTAAATAAGGAAAACGACCCAACCCACGAACAGCACGGCCATGAAAACGTGGAGAATATAAATAAGGCGATCGATCTCCCAGCCGCTCGTCGAAACATCGACCGGTAAACCCCAGCCATAAAGCTTTTGAGACAAGGACGTTGACTCCGTTTGAAGCAGCTATTATGCATAGTCAGTCCTTCAAAGTCAATGAGGCCTGGGGATTTCTTTCGGTTCTTTTCGAAAAGTAGCCGCCGGTCATCGCGTCGATCCCGGCGGTAAGTTCCTCGAGACGTAGCTCTTTTTCCACCTCGACGGCAAGGTCTCTCGGCGGGCTCATCGTCATTTCGGCCAAAAGCCGCCTCCGCTCGAAATACAGGTGCGTCACCTCGTTGAGCACGTCCTCCCGAAGCTCGACCATGAGCTTCGACCGCGTGTCGATGGAGGTCTGGTCGCCATTCCAGATCAGGTCCCCGAAATCCCAGTTCAAACTGACCGACCAGTTGAGTCTCTCCTCATCAGGGCCGATGATAAACCGGTCGGGGTCGTTCGTGCCGCCCCGGTCCAGGTCCACGTTTTGATCCTTATCCAGGTCCGCGCCCATCGAGAGCTTGGGCATCCACGCCTTCCTCGCGGCCGCCGCGCGCCATTCCTGGATCTTTCTCGGGTGCACCTCGGCGAATTGTATGGCCGCTTGCTGGACTTCATGAATGGAGGGTTCGCCCCTGAAACGCTCCAGGAAATCACGCGCTTTGAGACGGCTCTCTTTATCTTCCGTTTTGACACTCCCATCTAATTCGGGGTGCGTCCATTTAAAAATGCCGCGATCCGTGCCCGCCACGAGATAATCTCCATAAACACTGTAACCCAATGCCCGCACTTTCCCGGGTCCCAACCCCCGATTAAACTCCTGAAAACCCGAGCCGTCCGGTTCCCGCTTGAAAACCCCTCTATCCGTCGCCACATAATACGTGTTGGCCGACGCGATCACACTGTTCGCTTTCTCTTTCGCGAAATTCTGATCATCTCCCTTTTTCCAAGCGGAGCCATCCGCGGCGCTTTCAAAGAGCCCGTCTTTTCCCGCGGCAAGGTATTGTTTTTGGCCTTCCCAATAGATCGCTCTCGAAAAAAACGGGGCCACGGACAATTCCTCGATATTAAACTGGCCCAGCAAAGCATCGGAGGAATCCCCAGCGTTCTCTTGACGATGAATGTTGTAAACCTTCTCCCATCCGCTTACGTCCCCTTCGGCTTTTTGATTTCTGTAAATACCCTGGTCTGTCACGGCAACTGTTGACGGCGCACCGCCGCCGTTTCCGGGCACGATCGAATAAACGCTCTTGCCACCGAGCACCGGCCCCAGATCCGCCCGGCCTGTTTTTGAATCGACGCGAAACATGCCGTCGCCGGTCCCCACCCAAAGTTTCCCGGGGGACTCGGCGCTTTGGGCAAGGCAATAAACTCTCCCCGCTTGCGGGCCCGCTTTCTTAAAGAAAGCGCTCCAGCGCTTGCCGCCGTCGGATGACTTTTTGACCCCTTTATCCGTGGCCACATACACTCCGCTTGAGTCAGAAGAATCGATCAGAATAAAATGAATGCCGTTTTCACTGCCCTTCACCGAAAGAACCTGTTGCCAAACGGCTCCCCCGTCACTCGTCTTGTAAAGCGTTCTCTCCGAAGCGGCAAAAAGAACCTTGGGGTCTCTCGGATGCACCGCCACAGTCCGGATATCCAGGTCTTTTAGGCCCTGCGAT
>JACPXO010000156.1 GCA_016196505.1 Candidatus Omnitrophota bacterium | reverse complement strand
TCTACGTGCAGAAGGAAAGTACGAAGAACACCATCAAGGTCGCCAAAGAGCTGCTTGAAACCGTGGAGAACCTGAAAACCAAACTTCCCCGCGATATTCACCTCGTGGTGACCTCGAACCAGGCCGAATTTATCCGGAAGGCCATCGACAATCTCCAGGAATCTCTTTTAAAAGGCGTGGTTCTGATCATCCTCGTGTTCTTCCTTTTTCTATTCAAACTCAGCCGGACCTTGCTGACCACGGTCATCGCGCTGGTCTTTCTGACGCTTTTCGCCAAAGGCCCGGTTTTACTTTTAGTGTTCCTGGGCCTTGCCGGGACGCTTATTTTTTACAAAAAGTTCCGGTCCATCACGGTGGTGACGCTCCCGATCCCGGTCTCGGTGATCGGGGCTTTTATTTTTATGTGCCAGCACGGGCTCACGATCAACGTGATGACGCTTTTTGGACTGGCGCTCGGCGTCGGGATGCTGGTCGACAATTCCATCGTGGTTTTTGAGAATATTTTGAAGAAAAGGGAAGCCGGCGAAGCGGGGGTCCCCTCGGCGATCCATGGGAGCCAGGAGATGTTTTTGGCCATCGTGGCGTCCACGATCGCCAGCGTCATTGTTTTTCTTCCGATGGTTTTCATGGGCCAGGAATTGCAGCAGCTGTATTCAGGGATGGCGTGGACGGTAGCCGTATCTCTATTAGTATCAATGATTTGTGCGGTTACACTCGTCCCGATGATGAGCTCCCGTCCGGCTTTTTCCACGGAGTCCGCTTATCACGCCGAAGAGGACGAGGGTTCCTGGGTACGCCGTTTCTCGCCCGTTGAACGAAAGTTTTTGTTCGCGTCGGTACGGTACCGGCTCCGGGTTTTCCTGGGATGTGCGGGATTTCTTCTCGTGACGTTTTTCTTCCTTTCGCGGATGGGCATGGAATACTTGGGCAGTACTGAGCAGAATAAATTCACGACATTCATTGAAATGCCCACGGGAACGCGGCTCGACGTGTCCGATAAAGCGGTCAAAAAAGTGGAAAATCTCGTGAAAAAGATCCCCGAGGTCAAGACCGTAAGCTCCAGGATCGAACCCTGGTCCTCGAAGATCTACGTGGAACTCATGCCCTCCAACAAACGGAAACGTTCCGTGAACGACGTGATCGAGTCTCTGAGGCAGGAGACCAATAAGATCCACCCCGCCTTCATTTATTTCCAGCAGGAGGAACAGGTCGGTACGAAAGAAGTGGTTTTGGAGATCTTCGGCTATCAATACGACAAGATGAGAGAGCTGGCCATCGCCATTGCCAACCGCCTCGGATCCATCCCGGGTCTGACCGACGCCAAGATCCGTATGCGCGAAGGGCGCCCCGAGATGCAGGTGGTGATCCAGAAAAAAACAGCCGGACGTTTTGGACTCACCGTGAATGAGATCGCCAACCAGATCCACGGGAAAATGCGCGGGTTTAGAGCGACGGTTTTTCACAGCGAAGGAAAAGAAGTCGAAACTATCTCCCGTCTCGACGAGAAGTACCGGAAGACCTTTAAAGACCTGCATCACCTGGTCATGACCGCGAAGTCCGGGGAGCCGGTGCTTTTGGACCAGGTTTCTGATTTTAAATTTGGGCTGGGTCCTAGCGAGATCTGGCGGAAAGACAAGAACCGCATGATCCAGGTCAGCGCCAACATCGGTAAGATCCCTTTGAGCAAAGTCGTGGACGAGGTGAAAGAGGGCCTGAAAGGCATCCCGTTCCCCGAGGACTATTTTTACCGCGTGGGAGGGGACTACCCGCAGTTACAGCGCTCAAGCCGAGAGATGCGGCTCATGATCACGCTCGTCCTGATCTTGGTGTATCTCGTGCTCGCCTCGCTTTTTGAGTCTTTTTATCAACCGCTTCTTATCATGGTGGCGGTGCCGTTGGCGCTCGGGGGAGCGACGCTGGCGTTGAGCGTGGGGCTTAAGAATTTTGTCTTGATATTGCTTCTCTATGGCGTTCTGGTGTGGAAACTCCGCTCCTTTGTGGTGCCGTTCGCGGGGGTGATCGGTTTTTTGATAATGGGGCCGGTTTTTAAAATGATCCCGTTAACCGCGCCATTCGGCCGTGGCTTGAGCGATCTCATCTTTGAGGGGCCGGGGTCTTTAAGCGTGGGCGCGCTCCTTGGGATGATGATGCTCGGCGGCATCGTGGTGAATCACTCCATCATGCTGGTGGACCGCATCAACTTCTATGTCGGTAAAAAACACTGCGCTCCCGTCAAAGCGGCGATCCTCGCCAACCGCGACCGGTTGAGACCTATCTTGATGACCATGGCCACGACGGTTTTAGGCCTGGTTCCGATGGCGATAGACAAAACCGAAGGCGCCAATCTCTGGGTGCCGCTGGCTTTGACCGTCATTGGGGGGGTGGTCAGCTCCACACTTCTTACTTTACTTGTGACCCCTGCTTTTTATATCATATCCCAGGACCTTATTGGGCTGTTCAAGAGGGGGTTTTCATCCCTGAAATTTTTAGGAAAAAAGGAGACTTTGCCGGAGGCAACTCCCCACCCTTGATCTTCCTAAAGGGTTGGTGTTTAAATTGTTAGGAATTTGGTTGTGTTAATAGAAAAATATCTAGCTATACTTATTGAATACAATACTATTATGTGCCATAATTTCAACTAGATAGACAGGCATTTTAAAATTTTTTATTTATAAAATAAGTTGAATAAAAAAGTATTTAATAACCTGTGGGAAAACTCAAAATAGAGGTTCTGCCCTTGCTGATAAACGACGCACCCATAGATAAACAAGAAAAGGAAGAATTCAGGACGCGATGGTCTCTGCCGATCAGGACCATCGCATTTTTCTTGGTTCTGTCTTTTTTTGGAGAGCAAGTGCTGTGGGCCGCTGATTCCGACTCGGCGTTCAAACTTCGCCGCGAGAAAACGGAGCAGGACAGCAAATTCCTTCCGCGTTACCTTCTCGAACAACAGCAAAAACACGAAGAATTTATCCAGCAAAAAATCGACAACGACAGCTTGTCCCGATCGCTCGAGGATGATCTTACTTTCCGGCTCCGGAGCCGACGCTCTGAATTCGAGGAGCCCGAGCGACGGATCGGTGCGGCAGACAGCGAGGGAGAACTGATCCAGTTCACCTTAAGCAAAGAAACCGATGAAAACGGGAGCCCGCGGTACGTCAATATCTATGAGTACCATGGCCGCGAGTTGTGGAGGATCACCCAGTACAATGCGACCGGTAAGGATATTTCGCTTTACACGGGAAATGCCCGCGAGATGGAGGGGGAGGAAAACGAGAAATTCAAAGGGGGCTTCACCGATTTCAACAAGGCCGGCTTGTCGGATGACATGATCCGCAGTGAGACTTACTTTGAAGGCACCGGCAAGGACAGACGGGTGAAGTTGGTGCTGTCAGGATTCGAGAATAATATCCCCTCCCGCGTCGCTTATTACCACTATGACGGTAAAACCCTCAAGG
>JACPXO010000155.1 GCA_016196505.1 Candidatus Omnitrophota bacterium | reverse complement strand
GAAGTCATGGCGGCTCTTTCTCTGGCCACTTCCATTCGCTCTTTCAAAGAGAAACTGGCGAAAATATCGGTGGCGTTGTCCGAAAACGGGGATTTGGTGACCGCCAGAGACTTGAAGGCCGCCGGCGCCATGGTGCTTCTCATGAAAGACGCGCTTAAACCCAACCTCGTGCAAACCCTGGAGGGCCAGCCGGTGTTCGTTCACACAGGGCCCTTTGCCAACGTGTCGCACGGGAACAGCAGTCTCATCGCGACGCAAATGGCGCTGAAATTGGCCAATTATGTCGTGACGGAGTCCGGCTTCGGCTCGGACCTTGGACTTGAAAAAATGTTCGATATCGTTTGCCGTGAGGGCGGTATCAAGCCAAGCGTGGTCGTCATCGTGGTTTCGGTGAAAGCGCTCAAGTCCCACGCCGGGGAAGCTCTTGGCTTGAATAAATTGTCTGATGTCTTTAAAGAGGGTTTTTCTAATGTTGAGCGGCATATCCAGAACGTCCGTAAATTCGGGGTTGAGGCCGTTGTCGCGGTGAACCGTTTTCCGGGAGACACCGATGAGGAGATCAAAGCGGTGAGGGATCATCTCCAATCCATAAATGTTGAAGTCGCCGTGTCGGAAGTGGTACGATACGGGGGCAAAGGGGGTCTGGAACTCGCCGAAAAAGTTCTGAAAGCGATATCAGATAAACCTAGTAAATTCAAGTACTTATACGAACTTGATCTGCCGGCTGAAGAAAAAATCAACCGGGTGGCGACGGAACTTTATGGCGCGGCCGGAGTCACGTATCTTGAGGGCGCCAAAGAAGACCTGGACCTGATACACCGGTTGAAGCTGGATCTACTGCCGGTCAATATTGCGAAAACTCCGTACTCGCTTTCGGACGACGCTCATTTAAAAGGCGCTCCCACCGGATGGAAACTCAAGGTGAGGGGGATCAGGCCCTGCACCGGGGCTGAGTTTCTGGTGGTGCTGGCCGGCACGATGATGTTGATGCCCGGCTTGCCTCAGAAACCGATGCTCGAGGATATGGACTTGACCGATGACGGTCAGCCCAAAGGACTTTTTTAGGAATTCCATGCAGACGATCAAAAGTTATCTCAACGCTTTAGGGGCGGATACCGTTTCGCCGGGCGGCGGCAGCGCGGCGGCGCTCGTGGTGGCCCTGGGGACGGCGCTCGTGCAAATGACGGCGGGACTGAACGCCCGGCGTGAGCTCAAAAAAACCGGCAAGGTTTCCCGGGCGGCGGCCCGACGCTTGAAACGGCTCAAACGCATGGTCTCAAAACTGCAGCGGCTTATGGAAGAAGATACCCGGGCCTTCAAAAAAATATCCCGTTATTTTAAGAGCGGCCGGAAGGGAACGGCGTATCAGCGGGCTTTAAAGGGCGGCGTGTCCGTGCCTCTTGAAATCTGCGAGCAGGCGGCCGAAGCCGCAAAGATCGGTCTGCCTGAAATTTCGCGTACCAGCCGTTGGTTGGCTAGTGATCTGGCGGAGGGGGGAGTTTTACTGGCTTCAGGGTTCCGCGCGGCGCGTTTCAACGTAGAGATAAATTTAGGGGATCTGAAGGACAAAAAATACGCGAAAGGGGTCGTCGCAAAGCTCAAGCGTTTGGAGCGATCGGTCGAAAGCGGCCGTTCAAAATTTTTAAAGGGGGTACGATGACGCTCAAAACCTCACAGATCCTGAACGGGAAAGAGATCGCGGCTAAGCACTTTGACCTTGTGTCCAGGGAACTCCAGGCGCTCGAGAAAAAGGGAGTGCGCCTTTCGCTCGCTTCCGTGCAAGTCGGCGAGCCAAAGGATGCTCAGTTGTATTCCAAGGCGATCGAACATCTTTTGAAAAAACTGGGCGTGCGCTATACCGCCAAGGTGTTCCCAGCCCAGATCTCGCAAAACGAGCTTTGCAAGCAGATCTTAAAACTCAATGCTGATCCGGAGATCTCGGCGCTTCTTTTATTTTCTCCGTTACCGGCCCACCTTGAACTCATCCCGGTCTTGAACACGATCGACCTTTTGAAGGATGTGGAGGGAAGGCGCGTGCTGCACGGGGCCGGGGAGCGCGTCCTATCCCCGACGGCCGTGGCCGTGATGGCGCTCATCGAGGACACCGGTTGCGACCTGAAAGGCAAGGAGGCGGTGGTGGTAGGTCGGAGTGACGTCGTCGGAAAACCCTGCGCCATTTTACTCCTGGATAAAAGGGTCACCGTGACCGTGTGCCATTCCAGCACAAAAGATCTAAAGGCTCATATCGAAAGGGCGGACGTCGTCGTGGCGACCGTCGGCAAACCTCATCTGATCAAGGGCGAGTGGATCAAGCCCGGTGCGATCGTGATCGATGTGGGGGAAAATGTGGTAAACGGCAAGCTCGTGGGCGACGTTGAATTTGAAACGGCCAAAGAGCGCGCCGGTTTCATCAGTCCGGTCCCCGGGGGCGTCGGGCCGGTCACCAATCTGATGCTGGTCAGAAATCTCATCACTCTCCACAAATTGCGGGAGGCGACCGATGGAGATCGCTGATCTTTTAAAGAAGAAGGGATTGGTGGTTACCGCGGAGCTCGGGCCGCCCAAAGGGGTCGATCTTAAAACTTTTTTCCGGCAAGCCGCTTATCTCAAAGACCGCGTGGATGCCGCGAACGTGACCGATCAGCAAAGCGCCCTGATGAAGCTGGGGTCGGTAGCCGCCTGCCATCTTTTGAAGGACTTCGGCATCGAACCCATTTTACAGATCACCTGCCGGGACCGGAACCGTATCGCGCTTCAGTCCGAACTTTTGTCGGCCTCGGCGCTCGGGATCCAGAACGTGCTGGTGCTCACGGGAGACCCCATTGCTATCGGCGATCACCCGGAAGCCAAGCCCGTGTTTGACCTGGACGCCGT
>JACPXO010000153.1 GCA_016196505.1 Candidatus Omnitrophota bacterium | reverse complement strand
GGGAAATTCCCAAAGGCCGCCCATGATCTTTCCCTCAGGACGTCTCCGGATAAGGTAACGACCGTTTTTTGAGAGCACCAACGCTGCCGCTTGAACCTTGACCATCTTTTTCCTTTTAGCCCGGACGGGGTATTGGCCGGCGCGGCCGAGCCGGCGGGCCTTGCAAAAATTTTTTAAAGGGCACTCAAGACACCGGGGGATGTTTTTTACGCAGACAAGCGCCCCGAGCTCCATAAGGGCTTGGTTGAAATACCGCGCTTGTCCTTTGGGGATCAGACGTTTCTCAAGTTTCCAGAAAAGCCCCTTATTTTTCTCGACGTCGATGGGTTTATCGATCGCGTAAAGCCGTGAAAGCACCCGGAGGACATTACCGTCCACGATGGGCTGATCCTGATTAAAGGCAATGCTCGCGATGGCTCCCGCGGTGTAGCGGCCTATTCCTTTGAGCGACCGGATGCTTTCGTAATCGCTCGGGAATTTTCCTCCGAAGTCACGGAGGATGCGCTTGGCGGTGTCCCGGAGGTTTCTGGCGCGCGAGTAATACCCAAGTCCCTCCCAGCATTTGAGCACTTTTTTTTCTTCACTTTGCGCCAGGGACTCGAGAGTGGGGAAAAGTTTCATCCATCGATGAAAATACGGGATCACCGTATCCATCTGGGTTTGCTGGAGCATGATCTCGGAGATCCAAACCTCGTAAGGCCGGTAATGTTTTCGCCATGGAAGGGGCCGGGCGTTCTTCGCGAACCAGGACAGGAGCTTTAGCTGGAGTTTTCCGATCATAAACCTCATCATACCCCAAAATAGCCGGTGATTGAACTACGAATTCAATGTAGGTATAATCCACCCCATGGACGAGAACGCCAAAAGAACCGTTTTAAGGCAGATCCCCTATGGGCTTTATGTCATAGGGGTGAGGGACGGAAACACGCACCATGCCTTCACCGGGAGTCTTTTTTCACAGTGTTCGATGAAGCCGCCGAGGGTCATGTTGGGGGTGAAACAAGGCACCCATTCTTTGGAGATGATGAGGTCGGCGCGTGTTTTCAGCGTGAATTTTCTTTCGAAAAAAGACAGGAAAATTTTGGAGCAGTTTTTTAAAGCCGTTCCCGCCCACGGGAACCGTTTCGGGGAAATTACCTATTCGACCCAGATGACCGGGGCGCCTATTCTGGACGCGGCGGTTTCGTATCTGGAGTGCGAGGTCAAAGATATTTTTGAGGGGGGAGACCACTCGATCGTCGTGGGCGAGGTCGTGTCCGCCAAAGTCGTCAAAGACGAACCGCCTCTCGTGATGGGCGATACGCCCTGGCACTACGGAGGTTAACGTCCGTCGAAATAGGTCGCGTGGGAACTGGTGGTTTCCCAGAACGTGACTTTGGAGACCGGGAGTTTCTTCGATTTCGCGTATTCGTAGATCAGTTTCGCGAGCGCTTCGGCGGTAGGGTTTTCGTCCATTTCAAAGCAGGTTTCGCGCATCCCGCGAAGAAGCGGCGCGAGCGGGTCATCTTTTTTCAGGATCATCCTATGATCGAGTTCTTTGTCGACCCAGCGCTGGATGATCTCCTTGATATCTCCAAAATCGTAAACCATGCCGCGCTCATCCAACGCTTCGGCTTCTAGCTCGATCTCTATTTTGCCGTTATGGCCATGCGGATGGGCGCACTTTCCGTCGTAGTTCAAAAGCCGGTGGCCATAACAAAAATGGATCTCTTTCAGCACCTTATACAAGGGATCTTCCTCCGTCTACCACCAGCACTGTACCATTGATAAAATCATTTTCAACTAGAAAAAGCACGGCGGAGGCCACGTCGCGCGGCGTCCCAAGCCGTCCGAGGGGTATTTTTTTGAGGATCTCTTCTTTTTCATTCTCCGGAAAACCCGCCGGCAAAAGCACCGGCCCCGGGGCCACGGCGTTGGCTTGGACTTTGGGCGCCAAGTCCCGCGCGAGGGATTTTGTGAGCGTGATGAGCCCGCCTTTGGACGCGCAGTAAGGCGCGTAATCCTTGTACGGGCGGGATCCGCTCCAGTCGGCGATATTGATGATTTTCCCGCCTTCGTGGGCCGCCATGTGATTTCCTATCTTTCGGGACAATGTAAATGGGCCCTTGAGGTTCGTGTCCAACAACCGGTCCCAGTCGGACTCGCTTACGTCCTTGAACGGTGTTTTGTAGAAGAGGGAGGCGCTGTTCACGAGGATGTGGATGGATGGAAACTGTTTTAGGACGTTTTGGGCCATAGAAAGCACTTGATCGGTACTGCCAAGGTCCGCTTGGAAGAGGTCACAGCGTACCCCCAGGGATCTCACGTCCCCGGCCGTTTTTTCGGCCTCGAGCTTTGAGGTATGGTAATGAAGAAGGATGTGGGCGCCTTTGCCGGCCAATGCCAGGGCGATCCCGCGTCCGACGCGTTTGGCGCCTCCCGTGACGAGAGCTATTTTTTCTTTTACATCCATGTTATCATCATAGCCGAATACGCCCAAAGGGGTCAATTGACAAAAAAGACGGTTCTTCTTATTGATGACGAAAAAGACATCCTGAAACTCCTCCAGTACAACCTGGAAAAAGAGGGCTTCGGGGTGCTCACGGCGACTTCCGGCGAGTCCGGCTTTGAGCTGGCCAAGGCCAAGCGGCCTGATCTTGTGGTTTTAGACATCATGATGCCGGGCATGGATGGTTTGGAGGTTCTCAAGCTTTTAAAGAAAACAAGCCAGACCCAGCCCATCCCCGTCGTGATGTTGACGGCCAAAGGGACGGAAACCGACCAGGTGGTCGGCC
>JACPXO010000152.1 GCA_016196505.1 Candidatus Omnitrophota bacterium | reverse complement strand
GGGGCATTGCAACAAGCAGATGGTTGACCTTGAACGGATAGAGAAAGCTTCCGAAGCCGGGGAGTTGCGAGGCATGATAGAACGCCACGCGAAATACACCGGCAGCGACAGGGCTCGCCAGGTGCTGGATCTTTGGGAAGAAATGGCGCCGAAGTTCGTCAAGATCATCCCGAAGGATTACAAACGGGTGCTTCAGGCGCTCGAGCGTGTCCAGAACGCGGGGCTCACGGGCGATCAGGCGATCATGGCTGCTTTTGAGGAAAACGTGCGCGATACGGCCCGTATCGGTGGAAATTAGTCATGGGCAAACCCACCGGCTTTAAAGAGATCCCAAGAGAAATCCCGGAAGACAACGCGCCTTTGGAGCGGCTAAAGAACTGGAACGAGTTTCACCGCCCAATGCCGGAAGCCAAGCTCCAGGAACAAGGCGCCCGCTGTATGGACTGCGGCATCCCATTTTGCCACGACGGGCGTCTCCTGGCGGGGATGGCCTCGGGATGTCCCATCAATAACCTGATCCCCGAATGGAACGATCTGGTTTACCGCGGGCTTTGGCGGGAGGCGTTGGGGCGTCTTCACAAGACCAACAATTTCCCCGAGTTTACCGGGCGCGTGTGCCCGGCGCCTTGCGAGGGTTCCTGTGTCCTTGGGATCAACGCGCCGCCGGTGACGATTAAAAATATCGAGTGCTCGATCATTGAAAAAGGGTTTGACGAAGGGTGGGTGACCCCGGAGTCCCCTCCTGTCCGCACCGGCAAGAAAGTGGCCGTGGTAGGGTCGGGGCCCGCGGGTCTCTCCGCCGCCGCTCAGCTCAATAAGGCCGGGCACTCCGTGACGGTTTTTGAGCGCGCCGACCGCCTCGGCGGCCTTCTCATGTACGGCATTCCAAACCCCAAATTGGACAAGAAGGTCGTGGAACGACGCGTAGGTCTTTTGACCCAAGAAGGCGTGAAGTTCATCACGAACACGGAAGTCGGAAAGAATTATTCGGCCGAAAAGCTCCTCAAAGAATTTGACGCGGCTGTGCTTTGCGGCGGAGCCACGAAGCCGCGCGACCTAGCCATTCCCGGACGCGAACTGCAAGGCGTGCATTTTGCGATGGAATTTTTGCATCACAATACCAAGAGCATTTTGGACGGCCGTCCCAGTGAAAAATTTGTTTCGGCGAAAGACAAACACGTCATCGTGATCGGCGGCGGCGACACCGGAACTGACTGTGTCGCGACCTCCATGCGCCATGGGTGCCGAAGCATGGTTCAGCTTGAGATCTTGCCGAAACCGCCCGTCGACCGGGCCCCTGACAACCCCTGGCCGCAGTGGCCCAAGGTTTATAAGCTGGATTATGGACAGGAAGAAGCCGCCGCGGTGTTCGGAGCGGATCCCAGGTGGTATTTGGTCACGGCTAAGCGTTTTGTCGGTGATGATAAGGGCCGGGTCAAAGCGATCGAGATCGTCACGATCGAATGGCAGAAAGACGCGCAAGGGCGTTTCACCCCCAAAGAGGTTCCGGGTTCCGAAAAAACGCTGCCGGCGGATCTCGTGCTTTTGGCGATGGGATTTTTAGGGCCGGAGGATACCTTGCTCAAAGGCCTCGGGATCGAACGTGACGAGCGTTCCAACGTGAAAGCCGAGTACGGGCGGTACGCGACCAGCGCCCAAGGTGTTTTTACGGCCGGGGACATGCGGCGAGGCCAGAGTCTCGTCGTTTGGGCGATCCACGAAGGCCGGGGCGCCGCGCGCGCGGTCGATGAGTATCTCATGGGCCGGAGCGACTTGCCGTAAACGGCGGCAACCGTTGACAGCTTTTTAATTTCCTGATATTCTTTGAGTTACTTTTAAGGAGGAGCGAATGGCAGACAAGGCAAACAAGTACGCAGACAATGTCCCCGGCTCGTTTTATGTCGATACCCAGTGTATCGATTGCGACCTGTGTCGTCAGACGGCCCCGAACAATTTTGACAGGAATCAAAGCGGCGGTTACTCGTATGTGAAGAAACAGCCGACGACGCCCGAAGAGGAAGCGCTCTGCAAGGAAGCCAAAGAAGGCTGCCCGGTTGAAGCCATCGGCAACGACGGCGCCTAATTATGACATACGCCTCCGCGGTCACTTCGCTCGCGCCTTGCATCTGAAGTTTTTAAACCAAAATTTGGTTTATTAGTTTGTAAATTAAGCCATGGCGTGAGCCATGGCTTTTTTATTTTGTGAGGGGTTTATGGCGGATAGTCGCAACGTGATCATCATCGGCTCGGGTCCGGCGGGGTTTACGGCCGCCCTTTACGCCGCGCGCGCGAATCTCAAGCCGCTTCTCTTCGAGGGTTTGACGAAAGGCGGCCAACCCGGCGGTCAATTGATGCTGACGACCGAGGTTGAGAATTATCCCGGTTTCCCCGAAGGGATCTTGGGACCGGAGCTCATGTAACTTTTCAGGAAACAGGCGGCGCGTTTTGGCACGGAGCTCGTGCGCCAGGATGTTTCCCACGTCGATTTTTCCAAGCGCCCCTTTAAGGTCACCGCCGAAGGCAAAGATTATTTCGCCAAGACCGTTATTGTTTCGACCGGGGCCTTCGCCAATTGGATAGGACTTCCTTCCGAAAAAGCGCTCCAGGGCTACGGGGTTTCGGCCTGCGCCACCTGCGACGGATTTTTCTTTAAGGGAAAAGAGGTCGTGGTGGTGGGCGGGGGAGATTCGGCGCTTGAAGAGGCGAATTTTTTGACCAAGTTCGCTACGAAAGTGACGCTCATTCACCGCCGCGACGCGCTTCGCGCCTCCAAGATCATGCAGGACCGCGCGACGGGCAACCCCAAGATCCGGTTCGTGTGGAATTCTGTCGTCACCGAGATCAAGGACCCCGCGCAAAAAAAAGTTTTAAGCGTGGCGCTCAAAGACGTCAAGACCGGTCAAGTGTCGGAAATGAAAACCGACGGCGTTTTCGTGGCCATCGGTCACACGCCGAACTCCGAGCTTTTCAAGAGCCAACTCGATCTCGACGTGAAGGGGTATATCAAAGTCGGCGAGGGGAGTACGGCCACTAATGTCCCCGGCGTTTTTGCCTGCGGCGATGTGCAGGACCATAAATACCGCCAAGCCGTGACCGCGGCCGGCACCGGTTGCATGGCCGCGCTCGATGCCGAGAAATTTTTAGAGGCCGAGCACTCTTGAGATTTCTTAAGAAACCGAAGTTTCTTTCGTTCCCGTTCAAAAAGAAAAAAGATAAATTTCCGAAAAACTCTCTTCCGAAGGTCCGCACAAAAACCCTCCCGGGCCCTCAGTCGGTCAAACTCACCGAAAACCTGAAGCGCTTCGAGTGTCCGCAATTAACCTTTATCGGGGACCCCTTTCCCGTTTTTTTAAAGAAAGCCCTGGGCGCCAACATCACGGACGTGGACGGGAACCGGTACCTCGATTTTACCAGCTGTTTTGCGGTGTCGGGCCTCGGCCACAGCGCCCCGGCGGTTCTCCGGGCGATGAAAGCGCAGTCGAAACTCATGATCCACGGCATGGGGGACGTGCACCCGAACGAGGTCAAAACGCTCTTGGCCAAACGCTTAAGCGAGATCACGCCGGGCAATCTTAACCAGACTATTTTTTCCTCGACGGGCTCCGAGGCCGTCGAGTCGGCGCTCAAAACCGCGGTCATGCACACCAAAAAGACCGGCGTTGTCGCTTTTACGGGCGCTTATCACGGGCTGGGTTACGGGGCCCTGGCCGTCACGCACCGGGAAGACTTCAGAAAACCCTTTTTGAAACAGCTTGGGAATTTTGTGACCTTCGCGCCGTTCCCCGATGTGAGGGTCTTCGACAATAAAGCGAGCGAGGTTTCGCTCAAGGCCGTACAGAGAATACTCAAACGATCGCGCCGTTCCAAACACCCCATAGGGGCCGTGCTCCTTGAGCCCATTCAGGGCAGGGGAGGGATCCACGCGGCGCCTCCGGAGTTCTTGAAAAATGTGAGGGGCTTGTGCGATGAGGAAAAGATCCTTCTCATCGCGGACGAAGTGTTCACCGGTTTCGGAAGGACCGGGTCCATGTTCGCGGTGGATAAAAGCATGATCGTGCCGGACCTTTTGTGTCTCGGCAAGGGCATGGGGAACGGTTTTCCGATCTCCGCCTGCATCGGCACGACGCGTGTGATGTATTCGTGGGGGCCCTCGACGGGAGATGCGGTCCACACGAGCACTTTTCTGGGGAATCCCCTCGGGTGCGCGGTCGCTCTCGCGGTCATCCAAGAGATTGAGGACAAGAAACTGGTGGACCGCTCTAAGAATTTGGGGGATTTTTTCAGGAAAGAGCTCTGGAAGCTGAAAGAAAAGTACCCTCTGATCTCCGACATCCGGGGCGCAGGCCTCATGATCGGCATGGAATTCACCGAACCGCCGC
>JACPXO010000154.1 GCA_016196505.1 Candidatus Omnitrophota bacterium | reverse complement strand
CGATGAAGGCCGTAGGGTGGACCCAGACGCCGGGGAATTTCTTTAGCCGTGTACTTTGAGCCATTTTTTCTCACGCACCGAGGTGTAGGCGGCCTCTATCACGCGCACCGATTCAAGCGCGTCCTCGACCCCCAGGATCGGTTTGACTTTTTCCTGGACCGAGTCCGCGAAATGCTCCATCTGCCGGACGAACGCGTCGAGCTTCTTGTAACCATTGCCGAAAACTTTGGAACTTTTTTCTTTCGCGTCCCATAGCAGCGACTGCGCCCACCCGACCTCCAGCGTGCCGCGGGTGCCGAAAACGTTGACGTAGTTAGCGGTGTGTTTGTAAAGACTCCAGCTCAAGTCCACCATGCCGATGATGTTCGTCTGCGTTTCAAAGTGAAGCCGCGCGGTGTCCTCCACCGGGATGTTCTGGGTGCGTTTTCCCGCTTGGGCGTAAACGCTCTTGATGGGTCCCACGAGGTACCGGATCACGTCCACGGCGTGACTGCCGTTGTCGATCAAAACGCCGCCGCCCGAGATCCGCGGGTCCGAGTTCCAGCGTTTTCCCATGTCGACCACACTGCAAAAAATCACCTCGGAAAGCACCACGTCCCCAAGCAGGCCGGACTCGATGAACTTCTTGGCCTCGATCATGTCCTGCACAAAACGAAATTTTGAGGCCATCATGACGATCTTCCCCGACTTTTTGGAAAGTTCCCGGATGGCTTCGGCGTCGCGTAGATGGGTCGTGAACGGCTTTTCGCAGAGAACGTGCTTGCCGGCCTCGAGGGCCGCTTTCATCAACTGGAAATGAGTGACGGGGGGCGCGCAGATGAGAACCGCGTCAAGGTTTTTATCTTTGAAGATGTCGTCCGGGTTTTTGGTGAACCGGCAGCCGTATTTGGAAGAAGCCGCTTCGCCGGCCGAAGGGTTGATGTCCTGGATCGCTTCAAGTTTTACGCGCGGGACCCGCGCGATGGCCTCAAGGTGCGTCTGAGCTATCCCCCCGCACCCGATCAGTGCCAGGCGAATATTCTCCCGGCTACCCGTCATTTGGCTTTGACCAAAGACAGGTCAGCTAGGCATTGTTTGATTTTTGAAGCGATGAAATCGACATGTTTCTCGGCATAAAACTCATTCCACGGCAACACCAACACCCGCGAAAGCGCCTGGTAAGATCCGGGGTATTCGCGCCTCCACCAGGCCTCGTCCTGGCCGGCCAGGACCTGTTTTTCGGTGAAAGGGTAATGGCTGCCGCCGAAAGTCACGGCGTCTTTCAGGACTTGGCAGCGAAACGCGGGCTTTTGGATGTAACGCGGGGCTGACGCGATCCCGAAATTCTTGAGCGCCTGGGCGAGCTCCGCCACATCAAAACCCAGTATTTCTTTATCGACATCGACGCAGTACTTCCAATAAACGTGCGTTGAGTTCTTAGGCGGCTTCGGGATCCGGATCCCGCAGATAGGTGCCAAATGCTCGTCCATGCGCCGGGCCGCCGCTTGGCGCTGTCTGACCACCCATTCCAATTTTTTGACTTGCGCGAGCGCCACCGCCCCCTGAAGCTCGGTCAAACGATAATTTAAAGCAAGAAAATAATGATCCGGGTTCGGGTCGCCGTACCCCCAGGCCTTGTTCACAAAAAGCCGCATGCGCCGGGCAGTGTCACCGTTGTCCGTCGTGACTATCCCCCCTTCGCCGGTGGTGAGGTGCTTTCCCTGCTGCATGCTGAAGGCCCCGATATCGCCGAGAGTGCCCACTTTTTTACCTTCCACTTCGGCCAAGAAGGCCTGCGCGCAATCCTCGATCACCGGGATTTTTTTCTCGCGCGCCAAGGCCATAATGGCCGGCATTGAACAGGGATTCCCGAAAAGATGGGTCACAATGATCGCTTGGGTTTTCGGCGTGATCCTTTTCCGGATCGTCTCGGCGGTGACGTTGTAGGAAAAAGGGTCGACATCGGCAAAAACAGGCACGCATCCCTGATAGATAATGGGCGTGATGGCGCCCATGTCGGTAATAGGGGTGGTGATAACCTCGCTTAAAGGGTCTAAATTCAAGGCCACGAGCGCCGCATGGATAGCCGCGCTGCCGGAGGCGAGCGCCGTGCAATGCTTTGCGCCGCAAAGGGTTGCGAAGGCCTTCTCGAACGCGGAGACTTTGGTACCCTTGGTGCTGTTCAAAACTCCGGACTGGATGACTTCCTTCAAGAGAAGAAGCTCTTCCTCGCCCAGGGCCCGGCCTGAGATGTCCTGATCCGAGGGGAGCTTCAGATTTTCATCGCTCATAGACTAACCTTTTTAACACAATGCGCCTCTTTCATCAAGCTTTCCGGCCCCAAAAATTCCAAACGAGCGCAAAATAGCCCTGGATCGTTTTGAAAGATTTATTTTTACTTGGTGTGGGTTTCTGGTCATAGCGCAGCGTGAAGGGGGATTCGACGATGTGCGCGCGGATCATGCGCATTTTGATCAAAAGCTCCGGCGTCGCCACAAAACCCAGATGAGGCAAACGGATGAGGTCCGCGCCGAAAGTTTTGAGCGCTTTTTTCAGGATCGCCGCCCGATACACGCGATAGCCGCAGCTGAATTCTCTCACGCCTCGTATCGGAAAGAAAAAACTCAAGAAAATACCGGCGCCCCGGCTTAAAAACGCCTTGACCGGAGAGAGGCCCGCCTCCCCGCCTCCGGGGCAATAGCGCGAGAGGATCACGACATCGTAACCCTCGCGTATTTTTTTTAGCGCCGCCGGCAGGTATTTCGGCTCATGCGTATCATCGCAGTCGAGCGTCACAATAAGGTCCTCGTCGCCGGCGACCCTTGACAAGTGCTCGATCCCATCGCGCAGGGTGATCCCAAGTCCCAGATTTCTCGGGTGGCGCAGGATGTCCAACGGGTATTTTTTGGATAATTCGGCGGCGGCGGCGAGCGTCCGGTCCGAGCTTCCGTCATCCAGCACGACAATGCGATAGGGTTCCTCGGAGGACTTAAGCTCCCCACCGAATTTTTCCACGAGGCGCGGCAGCGCGATCTCTTCGTTGTAAGCCGGTAAAAAAATGTGGATCACGAGGGCACCGCCTTGAGACGCTGGCTACCCCTTCTCTGACGGATGAGGAGCGCGGCCCCGTAGATCACGGCCGCGATAAGGATCAGATAGTTCATCCGCTTGAAATAAGAGAAAAGCCCGGTGAAAGCATAAAGCGTCACGAGAAACCTCTCCGCGGGCCAATGAGACAAGATGAGCCACGGCAACGCCCACAAAAGGTAATGAAACCCGAAAGGGATCGTGATCGTGAGATAGAACGCGAGATAAACCGCGCAAAAACGGCGAAAAAGGATCGTGGGGCTTTGTTCTTTCTCATGGGCGTGAACCCACAGCCAAGCGGCGTAAACGATGAAAAACCCTCCGAGAAAACCCGCCTTAAGCCACGCCGGATTCACGGAGAGGCCGGCCAGGGCCAGCCCCTGGTGGATCGCGTAAGGAAGGGTGTTCGTATAAAACCAGGCGGACGCCCGGGTAAGCGCGAGAAAAGTGTCCGGCCCCGCCCACAACGGCAGGTAAGCCAAGAAAATGACGGCCGTGTTCAACAACGCTTCTTTGGCGATAAACCCCCATGGGAAATGCCCCAGGCGCTCTTTCTCGCGCCGGACAGCCGTGATCACCATGAACGGCAGAAGAAGGATCACGGTGTATTTCACCAAAAAAGCCGCCGTCCACAAAAGAAAAGACCTTGAAAACCGGCGCCGCATCAAAAAATAAACGGCGGCGATCGTCAAGCCAAGCATCACGGTGTCATTGTGACCGTCGATCACCGTGCTCACCCATAAAAGCGGATT
>JACPXO010000165.1 GCA_016196505.1 Candidatus Omnitrophota bacterium | reverse complement strand
CTTACACGGATTTCATCATTGAAATTTTCGTGGATGGCGTAAGTCAGGGAACCGCAAATATCAAAGCCAGCGACTCGGATTGGCAGTCCTCGGAGATCACGCTAAAAAATCTAGAGGCGGGCGATCACACGATCAGTCTCCGGTGGCAGAACGATTTTTATGTGCCCGGTGTTTACGACGCGAATTTGAAATTAAAAAACTTGAGTTTCAACGAGATCGCGCCGGCTCGCGCCTCGCCGCTTTTGGCTGATGCGTCTCTCTTTAAAACCATCACTTACCGCGGCTCGACGACGGCGAAGAGATCCGAGACCCTTTTCACCGGCGACAAGAACGAAGAGAAGCAGGACCGCAGCTTCCTTTACGACTATACCGGCGGGATCGTCAAGTCCACCAGCATTTTCACGTACAACCTTGCGACGCGCGCCCTCGAGTCCTCGATCGTTTACCGGGGTCATGTAACCGGGTCCGCTCCCACGGATCCTGCCCAAAAGCGCTCAGCGGCCTTTTATGCCGGCGATGTTGAGGGCGAGGAAATACTCAACACCGTCCAAACCTACAGCCGCGGGCTTGTGTTGGACACGACGCGTTATTACTACGGGGACAGCTTACTGCCGGCCTCTGACCCGGGCGCTTGGGACGCTCCTTTAAGAAAGACCTCCACCTTCCGCCGCGAAACCACCACTCTCAAGTCTGAGACCACTTTCCTGGGTGAAAAAGGCGACGAGAAAACCGATCGCACCTTTACTTATAACCGCGCCGGGGATGACGTGAAGTCCACCACTTTCTTCGATTACGATCCCACCACCAAAGCTTTGCTTTCTTCTATTGTTTACCGGGAAGAATTCGCGATCGGCACCTCGGCGCCTACTGACCCGGCGCTCCGGCGCTCGGCTGTTTTTTACACAGGTGATGAAGGCGAAGAGATCGCCAACTATAGCTACACCTACTCCTCTCTCGGGAATGTGACCGAAACAACCTATTCTTTCTATGAGGGCGCCGGCGGGGCAGCCGTACGGGCCACCCAAGCGGCAGGCGACTCGGCTCTTGTCAAGAACGTCACTTACGCCCGTGACCATGAAATAGACCCCACTCACAGCGTTCGGACGTCGGAGAGCTTCTTCATCGGGGACAAGGGTTCCGAGATCTTGAATTATGTCGTGGCTTATTCTCAGGATTCTCAAACGCAAACCAACCTGCCCTCCCAAACCACTTTTTATTACTACGGGGAGAAAAATTCCACGGACGCCACCCAATGGGTCCGTGCTTCCGCGGCCAGCGGCGGGGACGTGCTGAACCAAGTGGTGGTCTTAAGCGGTGACCAAAGCGCGCTATCCAACGGTTTGGATGCTTTACTGATCGACGCCACGTGGCTTGCGGCCCAGCCCAGTCTTTCTATTCGCCGTGATTTCGTGTACGGGGCCGAGGACCAGGTGACTGAATTTCGCGAGAGCGGATTCACGGGCGGTTATTCGAATTATTATGAGTTCCGCCGGTACAACATGGTGGAGATAGACGACAATTTGAACCGTTACGACGAAGACGGCACCGACAGGTCGGGGGACAACACTTATCATGTGGAAATGAGGAACATGCTTTACGACGGCGATGACCGGCTCATCCATTCCGAAAAATTGGAATATCCCCCGAGCGCTTCAGGGACCGTCACAGCCCTCGATCTGGACAATGCGTCGTTGACCGTGAGCGACATCACCTATGTCCAGCAGGGAGGGACGGAATACGCTTATGTGGACGTGGTGACCCGTGCTTTGAGCCCCGGGGCGATCACACTGTCCACGGCTTCGACCCGTTTCCGCGTGGACGGCCAGTCCATGACGGACGCGACGATAGACCCGACACCGGCGGTGGCCGTCGACGCCGCGAGGGACGCGCGGCTTGGCCGGACGACGACGACTTACGCGCTCACGGAAGAGGAGGCCCTCGCGTTCAATTTAAGAGAGCTTCTCACGAACAATGGTTTTGATTTCTTCGCTAACGGCACGGCCACGCCTATCCACTCCTCCAATTTAAGCGACGGGGCCGGACTTTTCCCGGCGGTCAATTCCTGGTTTGACAACCTCATCGCGGCGATCGGGGCGGGCTTTATCCAGGTCCAGGCCAGCGGCGCGACTTATAAGATCAAGATCGCCTCAGTCTCAGACCAGACGGTGCTTGACGAATCTTACGATGGCTTGAGCAATCTCTTGAGACAGGTCACCGAGTACGCGACGGGCGTGGGCGTAAACCGCGTCGTGAGCAAGACAAGCATCGTCGAAAATACCTACGCGACGGTGCCGGGTTCGGCGGTGAAAGTGCTCCGGTCATCTCTCACGACCGATTATTACGGGGTTTACAACGCTCAAGCCCCCACGAACGCCCCCAATCGTATCCTTAAGACCACGCTTAATACTTACAATATCACCGCCCAGGCAACGCCGACGGACGCGAACGTTCCGGTGAGCTTGCTCAAATCGTCGGTGACCACCACCTATCTCAACCCGAGCGACCCCGCAGCGCCGCAGACCATCCGGTCCATTGAGAGCAGTACTTATACCTATCGAAGCTACGCGGACAGCGCGGACCCTCTCAAGACCCGTTATGAGATCGATCATGAATCCTTACAGCGCACGGGATCGGACAACGTCACGCAAACCTACACGGTGAATTACCAGCGCGACCCGAATGGAGTCCTTCAGTACAAAGAAGTTCTCGACGCGCTTGGGGATGAGGCCAGTATGCCCGAGTTTTATAGCTGGACGCAGGACATCCTGGATGAGCTGAGCAG
>JACPXO010000164.1 GCA_016196505.1 Candidatus Omnitrophota bacterium | reverse complement strand
GCGGCCGTCTTCACGAGATCCAGATGCGACAACCCCCCGTTTTTCGAGCGCAAGATCGCCTCGTGAGCGCGCTCAATGGCTTCGCCCTGAACGGCAAAAACGCTTCGACGCACCGCCCAAAGCGCGAATACAAGGGGGAGTCCTGTCCACCGCCGCCACTCCTCCGCGAGATCGATGGCTTGAAACCCGAGGCCCGTGAGTCGTTCTTTTTCCAGGAGCGCCTCATCCCCGATGAGAAGCAGCGCGTCCGCCCCTTCCCCATTCCCAAGGGATCCCGTCAGGGGCTTTGTTTCCGGGATGAAACCGTGACGCAACCGGCACAGGATCTCCAAAAGGACCGGCGTCGTCCGCCCTTTGTCCGTCAGAAAAATCGTTTTGTCCTCAAGCTCCGGGAGAGGAAACCGGCTGAAGAGCAGAACGCTCATCACCCCGCTTTCCGAACTGACGGAAAGATCAGGCAAAATAAAGAATTCCTCGGCATATTCGGCATAAAAAAACGCCGAAATGGGGCTTACGTCCAATTCGTCGTTCAAAATTTTTCGATTGAGCTGAGCGGGCGTGTCCTGGATGATCCGGCACGAAAAAGGCACCGCACCGCTCAAGAGCCCGAGGTCCACGGGCAATGAATTGATGAATTCGATGGAGCCCAGGCGGATCATACGACCAAACACTCCTTATGAATCTCGGTGTAAGTGCTGTTCACTTCCACGGGTTCGCAGCCACACTGACGGATAAGCCCCAAGAGTCCCTCATAAGTGAATCCCCGGCCTTGGGCGCCGGCCGCCTTGGCGATGGTTTCGTCAAAATTCGTCCCGCCCAGATCGTCCACGCCGAATTCCAGAGCCACCGGGATCAGTTTCTCATCCACGTAATTCCAGAGCTGTCGGATATGGGAAAAATTGTCCAGGAGAAGTCGGGCCGTCGCCAGGACTTGCAGGTCCGTGACGCCGCTCGTGCGCGGCAGATGAGCGAGCTCAGTATGGTCCGGTTGGAACGCGAGCGGCACGAACGCGAGAAATCCCCCCGTTTCGTCCTGCACCTTCCGAAGACGCATCATGTGATCCACGCGTTCCTCGGGCGTTTCCACGTGCCCGTAAAGCATCGTCGCGTTGGAGCGCAGGCCCGCCTGATGCACCAGCTTATGGATCTGCAGCCATCGCTCGGCGCTCACCTTGGGCGCGCAAATAAGGGCCCGGGCCCTTTCGCTGAAGATCTCGGCTCCCCCGCCGGGGACGCCGCCGAGGCCCGCGTCTATCAATCGCTCGATCACTTCCTCGACAAAAACTTTCTCGAGCCGCGCGTAAAAATCAAGCTCCACCGCCGTGAAGGCCTGAATGAGAACGCCTGGGCACGCCTTCTTGAGGCGCCGGAGCATCTCTTCGTAATACGACAACCTCAGGTCCGCGTGCAGTCCTCCGACGATATGCACTTCCCAGACGCCGTGAGCGGCCGCTTGACGAACGCGGCGCTCGATCTCTTCCACCGAAAGCGCGTACGCTTCGGGGCTGTTCTTCTTTTTAGCGAAGGCGCAGAACTTGCAGGCGAGAACGCAGATATTGGTGTGATTGATGTTGAGACTGTGCGTGAAGTGGGCCTTGCGGCCGTGAAGCCGCCGCTTGACAAAATTCGCCATGTCGCCGAGCTCCAGAAGGTTATGGCTCCGGATGAGCCGCAGGCCATCCTCCTCATCGAGACGCACCCCGGCTTTGACTTTTTCGAAAATATCTTTAAATTCCCGGACTGTTTCCACGATTTTTTCTTATTCCCCTTCGCCTTCACGCCACCGCTTGAATAGCCGGTGTTCAACTTTTAAAAGGTCAAGCACCCGCCCGACCGTAAAATCCACGATCTCGAGCGCGGTCTTCGGTTTATGGTAAAAAGCCGTCGTCGCCGGCACGATGTGCACGCCGATCTCCGATAGGGCCAACAAATTTTTAAGATGGATCGGGCTCAAAGGGCTCTCGCGGGGCACGAGGATGAGCGTGCGTTTTTCCTTGATGGAAACGCTCGCCACGCGATGGATCAGATTGAGCGTCACGCCGTGCGCGATGGCGCCCACGGTCGACATACTGCACGGGGCGATGACCATGGCGTCGACCGGCGCCGAGCCGCTGGAGATCCTCGCGGCAAAATCATCCGCCGCGGCGACGAACAAACGCTTGGGGTTTTTATAGTGCTTGAGGAAATTCTTCCGGATCTCGGCATGAGAACTTCCCAGCCCGATCCCCAGCTCCTCGCGGAACACCGAGACGCCGCTTGGGCTTAAAATCGCGTGCACCTCATGCCCGCCCTCCAAGAGAAAGCGCACGAGCCGCTCGCCCAACACCGCGCCGCTGGCTCCGGTGATCCCCACAATAATTGTTTTCATGAAAGAAAGTATTGTATCACAATTTTATACCCGCTTTAACGGAGTATTTCCAGGAAGGTAAAAACAAGAAGCAGTATCCCTACCCATCCGTTGATCGTGAAAAAAGCCGCGTTGATCTTGGATCGGTCTCCGTCCGCGACCAGCGCATGCTCAAACACGAGAAGCCCCGTCACGATCGCGAGCCCTACCCAGTAAACGACCCCGAGCCCGTCGAACAAGCCAAAAAGAAAGAGAAAAAAAGCCGTGGCCACATGACAGGAGTCCGAGATCTTGAGGGCCAACGGCTCGCCGAAACGCACGGGGATCGAATGAAGCCCGTAAGCCCGGTCAAAATCCACGTCCTGCAGACTGTAAATAATGTCGAACCCGGCCACCCAAAACAGAACCGCCGCCGACAAAAAAACAGGGATCCACGAAAAACTCCCCGTCACCGCGAGCCACCCGCCCATCGGCGCCGCCGCGAGCACCGCCCCCAGCGTAAAATGACAAAGGAAACTAAAACGCTTTACAAAATGGTACCCCGAGAGCAGAAGCGCCGCCGGCCAGGATAATTTGAAACATAGAGGATTCAGCATCCATGCCGAGAGAAAAAAGGCCACCAAAGACACCGCGACCGAAACCCACGCGCCCCATAGCGGAAATTCGCCCGTGAGAAGCGGCCGGTTTTGGGTCCTGGGATTTTTCTCATCGATGCGAAGGTCGATGAGCCGGTTCAAGGTCATGCCGGTGGTTCTTGCTGCCACCATCGCAAGCGTCACCCAGAAAAAAACCTCCCACGACGGCCATGCCTTCCCCGCCAGGATCATGCCGAGATACGCGAACGGAAGGGCGAAGACCGTGTGCTC
>JACPXO010000144.1 GCA_016196505.1 Candidatus Omnitrophota bacterium | reverse complement strand
TCATCCGGGGTGAAATCAAGAACGTTTGCTAAAGAGGGTGTGGTCAATTCTCTGTTTTCCGTTTAGATGCGAGGCGTCGTTGATGCACTTGAGACGCACCCGGCTTTCAGTTTCTTCGACGATCGTGATGCTGGTGTTGTCGATCTGGAGGTTGATCAAAAGGTTGTCAAAATCGGCTTTGAGCCAATCCGCTAAAAGGGCCGTGATCACGCCCCCATGGGTGACGATGAGCACGTTTTCACCCCGGTGCTTGCGCGCGATCGCCCTCACACGCGTCGTCACGCGCTTCCTGAAATGTCCTAAGCCCTCCCCCTTGGGAATACGTATCGAAGAAGGTTTTTTAAGCCACTTTTGGTAACCCTTGTCATAAAGCCGGTCCACCTCTTCCGGGGTCATGCCTTCCCAGTCCCCCAAATGGATCTCTCTCAAGAGAGGATCGCGCACCAACGGCGCCTTGGTATAGCACGCGATCGCGAGAGTCGTCGAGTAGGCGCGCCCCAGATCGCTCGAATACACGCGGTCGACGCGCATTTTCTTTATCCGTTTGGCCACAGAGTGCGCCTGGAGAAGCCCGCGCGCCGTGAGCCCGGAATCTTTATGGCCTTGAATGCGGTTTTGATCATTGAACGCCGATTCGGCGTGACGGACGATGAATAAACGGGTCATTTTATCCTAAATATTTTTTATAAATTTTTCCCAACGCGACGTAGCGCTTCGCCCAAGGGGTGTGGGCCGCGACCTCTTTGGGCGTGAGACGCCGTACCACTTTGCCGGGCACGCCCAAGACAAGCGACCGCGGGGGAATAACGGCATTTTCCAGAACGATAGCTCCGGCGCCGATCAAACTATAGGCCCCGACACGCGCGCCGCTTAAGATCCTCGCCCCGATCCCGACGAGGACACCGTCCTCGACCACGCACGCGTGCGCGGTCGCCTGATGGCCCATGATGATCCCGCGCTTCAAAATACAGGGCTTGCCATGATCCACGTGCAACACGGCCCCATCCTGCACGTTCGTGTCTTCGCCGACGACGATCTTGGCCAGGTCCCCGCGCAAGACCGCCGCAGGCCAAATGTTCACGCCTTTTTTCAGGGTCACGTCACCGATCACATGGGCTCCGGGAGCGATAAACACCGAAGGGTGTATCTTTGGTTTTTTGTCCTTAAAGGGAATGATCACGGGACCCCGCCTCCTCGATCTCCCCGACGATCTCTTCCATCAAGTCTTCAAGCGTCACAAGGCCCACCGCTTTCTGAGTTTTCGGGTCTTTGACAATGGCGATCTGGATCTTCCGTTTCTGAAATTCCTTCAGAAGCTCCGCCACCTTCTGGAACGGCGACACAAAAAATGGGGCGTTCATGAGATCGTTCAAACGGATAAGCGAGTTATTCCTGTAAAGATAGAGTAGATCCCGCACATAGATAATGCCGACAATGTTGGAAACCTCGCGTTCGTAAACGGGGATGCGGTTGTGGCCTTCCTCGAGAAGCACCTTCTCAAGCTCCTCGGCCGCGATGTCGACGGGAACGGCGACCATCCGGTCGAGAGGCGTCATGACATCACGGAGCTCGATCTCGTCGAAGTGAAAGATGCGCTCAAGCATCTTGCGCTCGTTGTCCCCGTAAAACCCCTCCTCCTTCCCTATCTGGATCATCATCTTGATCTCTTCCTCGGTCACCAAGGGCGAGCGGTGATGCGGGTTGCCGCCCAAGAGACGAATGACCCCGTTGCTCACGGCGGTCAACAACCGTGTAATCGGGCTAAAAACAAATATAAGAAAAGAGATAACATGCCTTCCCAGAAATGAGACGGCCATCGGGTGATTGGTCGCGAAAATCTTTGGCGTCAACTCCGCGAAGATCACCAGAAGAATAGTGATAAAAAGCGTCACCACGATCAGGCCTTTGCCAGGGCCGAACCAAAGGGTGCACAGGTAGGTTGAAATGGCGGCGATGGCCGTGTTGGCGAGGTTATTTCCCACGAGTAGCGTCGCGATAAGCTTGTCCATCCGGGAGACGAGCCCATAGACACGACGGGCGCCCCGCTTTTTATTCTCCACAAGATGCCTCAGGCGCACCTTGTTGACGGCGATGAGGGCCGCCTCGGTAGCGGAGAAAAACGCGGAAAACAAAAATAGCACGCAGAGTATCGCTAAAAGCCCGGGGATGGACAGCATGATGAGGGTATCTTATCCTAAAAAAAGCGGCGGTTCAATGAAAGCAGGAAAAGTCAGGAGGGACGTCTTGTCGTCACGGAAGCGACGGGAATGAGGCGAGAAAATCCGATAGGCATCCTAACTCTCCTTGAGAGATAGTTTTGAAAAAAGGAAAAAGGACGCCTCAAAATCTGATAATAGAAAGACGGGCGCTTCAGACTTCGGGAAAGCAGTGTTGAAGCATAATTGGCTGTGCCGCCCCTGGGACTGATCGCGCTAGCAACCTCGTACGAATAAAGCCAACGCGAAGACTCAAAAACCAGCTGTGTCCGGCCCGAGCAAGCGCTGATGGGAATATCCGCGGTGCAGATGAACCGGCTTTCCTTAAAACTTTTCAGGGTCAGCTGTTGAACAAACGGTTCATACGCAACCGTATTTTTCACCGCCGCCTCGAGCGCTCTCAAGTCCCTAAAAATAGCGGGATCGGAGAAATCCGCCTGAGGAAGAGCCGCGGCTTTCGCAAGGTCCGAACGCCTGCCGCCTATCCTTCCAAAAGCATCCGGGACCCGGATTGCATTCGAGAGTGGCGCATCAATATCCACACGGACTCTCTTCCCATTGGCTTGAGTGAAGAGGATACCTGTTAAAACATCCCCGCGACGTATCAGCCGGATCTTTGATCCGTCCGTATTGGCGATTTCTTCGAGACGCTTTTTTTCATCAAACACAAGCCGCGTGCCTTCGGCGAGGACCACCGTCTGCTTAAACAAGGCATCACGGAAGGCGCGTTCGTTCACGACGCCGATGCGGTTGCCCTGGGCATCATAGCGAATGTCCACGACGCTCAGGCCGTACTTAGCCACAAGCCGCGCGATCAGCTTCTGTGACTCCGCAAATGTATGGTCGCCGCTCGACTGCTCGAATTCTTTTGTCCCGTCGAATAAATCCACAAAAAGGTTCGGGTCGACAGTCTCAGCT
>JACPXO010000143.1 GCA_016196505.1 Candidatus Omnitrophota bacterium | reverse complement strand
TCCTCGTGAGAAACCAGGGGCGCGTGGTCCGAAAACCCTATTTCGGAAAGGCCCACTTTAATGGCCTGCTCGACGTATTCGCCGGGTTCGCCTACGGCGTGGCCGCAGAGCGGCGTGTGCATGTGATAATCCACTTTTGGCGGCATATTCTTTCCTTAAAAACGTCCCGGTGAAAACGCGCGGGCAAGTGCCGGGTCAACGCGCTTCTTCAAAATGAGATCCGCGGCGAATCTCCCGACCGAAAAACTGGTGGTGACGCCGTGCCCACCGAGGCCCGCCACCCAGAAAAAACCGGGCACTTTCGGATCCTCCCCGATCACAAAGCGTCCGTCCGGCGCCAGGGTGCGAAGTCCCGCTTTTTTCCTTTCGAGGATCAAGAAACCAAAATGATCGGAAAAAGAACCCAATTTTTTCATAAGATCTTTCTGCCTGCGCGGATCCAGGGTCTCGGTCCTGCCCTCGGCTGAACCCAGTTTAAGCCGAAAAAGCGCTTTATCGCAAGGGCTAAGCAAAAGCCGTTTCCCTTCTATGGGCCTGAAGTAGAAGTTGTGGGTCAGGTCCCAAACGAAGGGCCAATGCGCCCTCACCTTCACCGACGGCCGGCTGATGTAAAGGTGCCGTCGATACGCCGCCAAAGGAACCCGGGCCGCTTTCGCTTTTTGGGATAGAAGCCCCGCCCAGGCGCCCGCGGCATTCACCAGGATCTCCGCCGTGAAAGTCCGGCGGCCCGCGGAGATCACGAACAAACCTTTTTCTTTCCGGATCGACCGAAGCCCATGCCCCAAGAAAAGCCGGATCCGATGCCGGCGCATCATCCCCAAAAAGCCCTGAAGCAAACCACCGATATCCACGAGGGCATCCGACGGGCAATAAAGCGCTTCTTCGAAATCCCCGCCGTCAATGAGAGACACCATGCGTCCGGCCTGTTTTTTAGAAAATCGCCGGGTAGCGACACCTTCTCCGGCGAGAACCTTTTGGATCTTATCGAGCTCTCCTGTCGCGTCGCCTTTGGCGATCAAAAGCGACCCGGTCGGCAAAAACTTGAGCGTTTTCCATTCGAGCGTGTGGGCCCGGGAAAGGGCGCGCCGCCCCTCCACCGCAAGGCGCGCGATGAACGGGTCTGAAACCGTCTGGCGTATCATGCCGGCGTTCCGGCCGGAGGCATGGCCCCCAAGCTCGGTGTCCTCTTCGAGAACGAGGATATCTTTGAAACCGCTTTGGGCCAGGTGCACGGCGGTCGAAAGTCCCGCAAACCCGGCTCCGATCACCACCGTACTCGGCGCGGTCAAATCAATCTCTCCCGACAAAAAGATCCATCAGCGTGTAACCTTCGGACACCGCCCAGCCGGACTTGAGGGCGGTCTTTTCGCAGAATTTTTCAGGACCTTCTTTATTTTCCTTGGAAGAATAAATAAGAAAGGGCACGGGTTCGTCCGAGTGCGTGCGCGTTTCGACGCAGGTAAAGTGATCCGGAAGCACCATGACTTTATAGTCCTCGAATTTTTCCAGCCCCCGGCGTAAGGTCCCAAGCACCTGCCGGTCCACGTCCTCGATCGCCTTGACTTTAAGCCGCGCGTCACCCATGTGGCCGGCTTCGTCGGTGGACTCAACATGGATCACCAGAAGATCGTGGTCCTCCAGCGCCCGGACGGCATACTCGGCCTTGCCGGCGTAATGGGTGTCGAAAAAACCCGTGACCCCGGGAACGTTGATGACATCCATCCCCGCGTAAATAGCGATGCCTTTGACGAGATCCACCGCGGTGATCACGGCCCCTTTAAATCCAAAACGCTCATGGAGTGTCGGCAAATTTGGCGGAACCCCCTGTCCCCAAAGCCAGATCATGCTGGCCTCAAGCTTGCCGGCCGCTTTTCGCTTTTGATTCACCGGATGTTTCTTGAAAAGCTCGAGCGATTCACGCATGAGCCGGATCAAAAATTCGGAGCCGTCCGATTTCGGTAAAAAATCGGCGTATTTTTTTCCCAGGATATCGTGAGGGGGCGTGCAAGAAACGCTTTTGAGAGCGGCGTCCGCCTCATTCACCCTCATGAGGTTCCGGTAGCCGGTGCCGCGGCCAGGATAAAATTTGAGTTTCTTTCTGAGGGAGGGCGCGAGCCGTTCGTTGAGCGACCGGAGGAGGGCCCCCGCCTCAAGCGTGCTGATGTGGTCCGCGGTAAAGTCTTTCATGAGCCCGCCATCCACCGTCACGAGGTTACAACGAAAGGCAAGCTCACCGGTTTTGAGCTTTATTCCCAGTTCGGCCGCCTCGAGAGGGCCTCGGCCCGTAAAATACTTCCTTGGGTCATACCCAAAAACACTTAGGCACCCGATGTCGGTTCCCGGGACAAAACCCACGGGAATATTGGAACTCAAACCCACTTCCCCATGCGAGGCGAAAAAATCCATGTTCGGCGTGGAGGCCGCCTCGAGAGGGGTTTTTCCCCCCAGGGTTTTGACCGGCCTGTCCCCCATCCCATCGGGGATCACGAGGACGTACTTCATCCCACCAACACTTCCAATTCTTTCAGGAGACGCTTTTTTTCCGTTTCTGAATTCCGGATGAGACACCCGGCCGAGTTGTGATGGCCGCCGCCGCCGAAAAGTTTGGCCACACTGGCCACGTGGATGCCGTCGCTTGAGCGGAGACTGACCCGGAAGCCGTGTTTTTCGGTCTCCCGGAACACCGCCGCTATCTTCACTCCTTCAATGGCGCGCAGATCGTCCGCCACCGAGTCCACGTCCGACTGATGCGCGCCGAACCGCTTAAAGTCTTCTTGGTAAACGGTGGCCCAGGCGATGGCGCCGTTCTCCGAAAAGTGGCTGCGCATCATGCAATAGCCGGACAATTTCGCCATCGCGCGGCTTTTTTTCCAGTAGGATTCCTCGATCAAATGCTGTAAATTTACGCCGTTTTTAAGCAACCGGCTTGAGATGTCAAAGGTTTTGGAACGGATGTTGGAAAACTGAAAAGAACCCGTGTCCACGATGATAGAGGTCATAAGACAGGTCGCGATCGCCGGGGTCATTTCGACTTTCAGCGCCCGGATGAGCTCATAGACGATCTCTCCGACTGCGGCCGCCTCCTCCTCGAGCACCTCGATTTTTCCGAAGGACTGGCCAAAATCATGATGGTCCACCTGAACGGTTATTTTGGCGCGGAAAAACGCGGCCTTAAGCTTCCCCAATTGCCTGAGACTCCCGCAATCCACGGCGATAGCCAAGTCGGCCGTCTCGGTCGTGTCGGATAAAATGAGTTCACTGCCGGGTAGAAATTGGAAACGGGTCGGGACGCCGTCCTGGCTGAGGAGTATGACCTTTTTGCCCATCTGAAGCAGGGAAAGCCCCAGGGCTAAAAGGCACCCGATCGTATCGCCGTCAGGATTGACGTGCGAAGCGACGATGATCTTCCTCGCCTTGTGAACCGCTTGAACCGTTTGTTTAATGCTTTCTTCCAATCCTTTTTTCATGAGCTTGACCTGTTCTTTTACGTGGACCGTTAATTTTTACGGATCGAGGCGAAACCTTTAAATTTGTCGTTCCGGAATCCCAACAGGGCGTGGCCGGTACCCTGGCACCACGCCTCAAGATCCGATCTAGCGCCGGGGTCGGTGAATATCACTTCTAAAACATCCCCTTTCTTCAGATCCGCCATTTTTTCTTCCGTCATGAGGATAGGCACCGGACACAAGTGCCCGCTGCAATCCAACACAAAATCCGCTTTCATGGGTTTTTCGGTGATAGTCATAACCTATTATAATAAAACATGTTACGATTATTTTAAAAATACATTTAGGACAAGTGAATTTTCATTATAACACAAGTAGCGAAATTAAGGATAGTCCCGTAATCCCACGCTTCCTCTATCTGCCAGCCTTCTCGGGGTCCTGTCCTTCGGCGGGCGCCTCCGTCCTCGTCGTAACTTCGTTCGACTGCGGGCGAAGGCATCCCGCCTCGGCCACCCCTCGAATGCCGGCTTAAGACTCTAACTATCCTCTAGTGACTCTCATGAATAGCGGGTGGCTGGCGTCGGGGAGCCCCGTGGGCGCGGAGCCCACGACTCATCTACGGCGAGCACCCATGGGGCTGACGCCAGACAGGACCCGTTTCTAGGTGATCCGCAGGAGGTAGCGTGATAAAGTCTTAACTCATTTTCAGCGT
>JACPXO010000147.1 GCA_016196505.1 Candidatus Omnitrophota bacterium | reverse complement strand
ATCGCCGTGCGGGGATACCATTATATCCGCCAAACGGTAAGAGCCGGGATGAGCGAGAGGGATGTTCAGGGAAGACTGGAATATTTCACGAAATCGCTCGGGTCAGAGAAGCCGGCTTTTGATATCATTATCGCCGCTGGCCCCAGGTCTTCGATGCCGCACTGCCAGTCCGATGAAACGCTGATCCAAAAGAACGATATGGTGTTGGTGGACATGGGCGTGGTCGCCGAGGGGTATCATTCGGATTTGACCCGTCCTATTTTTTTAGGTAAAATGACCCCTCTCCAGAAAAAAGTCACCCAGATCGTCTGGGAAGCCCAGCGCGCCGGTATTCGTAAAGCCAAACCCGGGGTCTCTTGCCGTGAGGTAGACAGGGCTTGCCGGAGGCGCATCGAAAAATACGGGTACGGCCGGTATTTCGGTCATGGGACGGGACACGGCGTGGGCCTCGAGATCCATGAGCCGCCCACGGTGTCCTCTCGAAGCGACACGGTTTTAAAACCCGGCATGGTGATCACGGTGGAGCCGGGGATCTATCTCGCCGGAAAGTTTGGCGTCCGCATCGAAGATATGGTGCTGATTACTCGAAATGGAAATGAGGTGTTGACACGTGATCTCGACCAGTGAATTCAAGTCCGGCGTGGTGATCAAATTTGACAACCAGCTCTTTCAAATTTTAGATTTTCAACTCGTCAAGATGCAGCAGCGTCAGCCGATCGTCAGCACAAAACTGAGGAATCTCAAGACCGGCAATGTGCTGGAGCAGAAGTTCCGCTCCGGTGAGAAATTTGACGAGGTTTTTTTGGAAGATAAGCCCATCCAGTACCTGTACCGCGACGGGGACCGCTTCCATTTTATGGACAGCGAAAGTTACCATGAGGTTTTGATCTCCGCGGAACTCCTCGGCGATAAAGTCAATTTTTTAAAGGAAAATTCAGAGGCGATCGGCCGCTACGGCGAGGATCGCCTGATCTCCGTGGAGCTTCCGGCTTCGGTGGAGCTCGCGGTGACCGAGACCGAGCCCGGGATCCGGGGGGATACGGCCAAAAGCGGGACCAAGCCCGCTAAGCTGGAAACAGGCGCCACCCTCAAAGTGCCTCTATTCGTGAGCACCGGGGACAGTATCCGAGTGGATACCCGAACCGGCCAATACCTTGAAAGGGTTTGAGAAAGGATAGGTGTGGGGTGAACCTTAAAGAGATCAAAGAGATGATCCAGTTGATGAACGAGCACGGGTTGTCCGAGTTCGAGATGGAAAAAGAGGGCCTGAAGATTCGGCTAAAAAAGGGAGCGGGGGGTGTCATTGAATCCACGGTCAGCTCAGGGGCGTCTTTACCGTTCGCAGCGTCGGCCGCCAAAGAAGCCGGCTCGTCCAGGGAGTCGTCCAAACCGCCGCAGGCCCGCGTCACGATCAATTCACCCATGGTCGGAACGTTTTATTCCGCCCCCGCGCCCGACGCGCCGCCTTTTGTGCAGATCAGTTCCGACATCAAAGTGGGCCAGGTGGTGTGTATCATTGAAGCCATGAAACTCATGAATGAGATCAAAGCGGAAGTTCGCGGAAAGATCGTAGAGATCTTGGTCAATAACGGAGATCCCGTGGAGTTCGGCCAGCCTCTCTTTGTGATCGAATAAGACCCTTAAGGTCAGCAGGCTCCTTAGCATGTTCTCTAAAATATTAGTGGCTAACCGCGGCGAGATCGCGCTGCGCATCCTCCGCGCTTGTAAAGAGATGAGCGTACGGACGGTGGCGGTGTATTCGCAGGCCGACGTGGACTCTCCTCATGTGCATTTGGCCGATGAAGCCGTTTGCATCGGCGCGGCTCCCGCCTCACAAAGTTATCTGAACGTCCCGGCGATCATCAGCGCCGCGGAGATCACCGACGTCGACGCGATCCATCCGGGTTATGGTTTTCTGGCGGAAAACGCCCATTTCGCCGAGATCTGTGAATCCTGCCAGATCAAATTCATAGGCCCCAGCGTCCAGGCGATCCGCCTGATGGGGGACAAGATGGCCGCCCGGCAAATGATGCGTAAGGTCGGCGTGCCGATCGTGACGGGGACCGAGGAGGCGGTGAAGGACAAGGAGGAGGCGCTTCGTATCGCCAAAAAGATCAAGTATCCCCTGATCATCAAGGCGGCCGCCGGCGGCGGCGGCCGTGGCATGCGCGTCTGCCACAACGAAGTACGGCTCATGAGCTCGATCATGACCGCTCAGCGCGAGGCCGAGGCGGCCTTCGGGAACCCGAACGTGTATCTGGAAAAATACATCGAAAAACCGAAGCATATCGAGTTTCAAATCCTGGCGGATACCCACGGGCATATGGTGCATCTCTTTGAAAGGGATTGCACTATTCAGCGTCGTCATCAAAAACTTTTGGAAGAGGCCCCCTCGCCTTCGGTGGATTGGAAATTAAGAAAGAAGATGGGGGATGCCGCGATCCGCTCCGCCCGGGCCGTGAATTACACCAATGCCGGTACGATCGAGTTTTTGCTCGATGTGGACGGTCGGTTTTATTTCATGGAGATGAACACGCGCGTTCAGGTGGAGCACGGGATCTCGGAGCTCGTGACCGGTATCGATATCGTAAAGGAGCAGATCCGGATCGCCGCCGGCGAAAAACTTTCCATAAAAAAGCAGGACAAGATCCCTCTCAAAGGCCATGCGATCGAATGCCGGATCAACGCCGAGGACCCCGCCAATAATTTCGCGCCTTGTCCCGGCAAGATCGAGAAATACTACGTGCCCGGCGGGCCGGGAGTCCGCATGGACAGCCACGCGTACGCCGGTTATACGGTGTTGCCGCACTATGATTCTATGATCGGGAAACTCATGACGCACGGGAGGAACCGCGGCGAGGCCATCAGCATCATGCAACGCGCGCTCGAAGAGCTGGTGGTGGAGCGGATCAAAACCACGATCCAATTGCACAAAGATATCATGAACAACCCCATTTTCAGACGGGGACAGATGTACACGGATTTCATTCAACGCATCATGGGAGAATGGGTGGAAAAAACCGT
>JACPXO010000142.1 GCA_016196505.1 Candidatus Omnitrophota bacterium | reverse complement strand
TGAAAGACGCCGAGGACGTCATGGGGCGCGGCTTCTACTGGTCAAAACTTCTGAGCGCGCTTACGGATTCGGTCACCAAAGGCGTATGGCTCACGCGCCTTTCCACGGAGAGCGAGAAAGATACGCGCGTCCTGCTGATCGAGGGCAGCGCGGTCGGCCGGGGGGAGGAGTCGGCGTTCATCGGGCGCTTCATGAAGGAATTGAAGAAAAACCCGGTGTTCACGGAACTTTTCGACGAGATCGAATTGGGGCACTTGAGCCAGAAGAAACTGAAAGACGTGGATGTCTATGATTTTGTGGTGCGTTGTACGTTTAAAAAGGGGAGAGTCTAAAGCGTGATGGCCGGCGGGTTCGATGGGGTTAAAAAAGAACTGAAAGAAAAAGCGCGGTTCGCGATGGAATACGCGAAAAAATTCCTGCGTGAGCGTAGCCCCCGCGAAAAACAGATGGTCATGGCTTTTTTACTGGCCGTCTTCATCTTTTTCGATTATTGGCTCCTGATCCATCCGGTGGCGAATGTGTTCCAGCGCCACTTATCCGACGCGCCGGCTCTCAGTTTTGAGATCAAAAGTTTAAAAGAAGACCGGACGAATCAAGCGTCGATCGAAGCCGCCCACGCCCGCGCCAAAAACCGCCTGGAAGAAACGGAAAAAAAATTTATCGCGCCTCACGAGGCCTCGCTTTTTCTTGAAAATCTTTCGAAGCTCGCGCTCGACGCCGGAGTCAAGATCATTACGATGCGCCCCGCCGAAAATCCGGTGAAGGCCAGATCAAAAACGGCGAATCCGTACACGCCTTTTTCCGTGAACGTAAGCGCCCTCGGCGGGACGCACGCGATAGGGAAATATTTGGCCGGTCTGGAAAGCTATGGCACGTTTGTTAGGGTAACCGATATGAAGATCATGCCCAATGCTCAGGAGGCGAAGAAACATTTGGTTGAGCTGGAGCTTACGGCGTATCGTAAAGAAGGTTTGAAAAACTTCCGATGACATTGTCCCGTACCTTTTTGTGGATTCTTTTGCCGGCTTTTGTTATGATTTCACTAGCCCGGGAGGGATTTGCCGAAGGGGAAGCGTTGTATGACGACCATGGCAAGCGAGACCCCTTCGTCCCTCTCATCACGGGACCGAGCGGCCAATCCGGCGGGCTTCGGGGCGCCGACAGTCTTGATGATCTTACCATCGAGGGGATAGTCTACGACCCCAAAAAGGGCTCGGTGGTCATCGTGAGCGGGACTCTTCTCAAGGAGGGCGATGAAGAGGGCAACGTCAAGGTGGTGCGGATCAAGCCTGACGGGGTCGTTTTCGCGGTGAATGGGATCGAAGGATTTAAGCCGATGTACAAGGAAGACTCAGCTCAGGGGAATTGATGCGGATCAAAATAGTCAGGCGTTTGGCGGCGGTTTTCACCGCGTGTTTTCTCATGGCCGGGTTTTCCCAAGCCGATGATACCCCTGTCCCTCCGGAAAGCGCGCCTCAGGAAGTCCCGGAGAGCGTAGAACCGGAAACCTCTCCCGGAAATGTCACCATTGATTTTAAGGATGCGGATATTCAAAACGTTCTGCGCATCCTTTCGCTTAAAAGCGGCGTCAATATCGTAGCCGGAAAGGACGTGGCGGGTTCCGTCACGATCCGTTTAGTGAATGTCCCATGGGAAAAAGCGCTCGACGTGGTGCTGAAAACCTATGGTTACGCGTATGACCGCGATGAGAACATCATCCGCGTCACGACGCTTGAAAATCTGAAGAAAGAGGAGTTGTCCACCGAGGTTTATGTGCTGAATTACGCGCAGGCCTCCGAGGTGGAAAAAGCGGTCAAAGATGTTTTAAGTGACCGCGGTAAGATCCGTTCGGATGTGCGTTCGAACATGCTGATCGTGACCGACATGCCGACGATACTTCAGCAGGTGACGAAGGTCATCGCCCGCCTGGATCAGATAACCCCGCAGGTTTTGATCGAAACCAAGGTCATAGAGACGACGCTCGGGGACGCGGATCGTTTGGGGATCAAGTGGAATATGAAAGTCGCGGTGACCGGGGCCGCGATCCCGACAACACTTCCCTTTCCGCGCCTGGGGCATTATACCGAACCCTTGAGGAATTTTATCCCTGAGGGCCGGGGGTCTCAGTCAACCGCTGTGCCGGTCGGGACCACTTCGACGACCGCGACGACGACGGTTCAGGACTTTCCAACAGCGGACAATGCCCATCAAACCTCTTTCCCCGTGGCGGACAAGAAAGAGTTTGTGTTCGGAGCCTTGGATTTCAATCAGTTTCAAGCCGTGCTCGAAATGTTGAATCAGCGTGACAACACCAAGGTTCTTTCCGAGCCGCATGTCACGACGCTGAACAATCAGGAAGCGAAGATTTTGGTGGGAGAGGTGATCGCCATTCCCACCTTTGAAAGGAATTCGACGACAGGCCGCATGGAGATCACCGGTTACAAGGACCGGGACCTCGGGATCCGCCTATCCGTCGTTCCGCAAATCAACGATCAGAGTGAGATCGTGGTCAGTATTCACCCGGAGATCACCAATCTCCTGGGTTATGACGATTTAACGCCGGAGATCAAAGCGCCCCGTTTTTCGACCCGTGAGGCCAAAACGCAGGTGCGCATCAAATCCGGCCAAACTATCGCGATTGGAGGATTGATTCGAGAAAACACCGTGGAAGCCAACACCAAGGTACCGATCTTGGGGGATCTGCCAATTTTGAGTATGCTTTTTAATTTTAAGAATAAAACGGTCCAGAAAACGGATCTCTTGTTTTTCATGACCGTGAATATTGTGTCCGACCAGGCCCTGCCTCAGGGACACAAATTATAATTTTCTTTAAAAAGTTACTTTAAATTAGCCGATAAGCACGAATCGCCCGAAAAGATCCCCCCGGATCACGAATGCGATCCGTGTTTTTTTTTGGGAAGCTTATAATGGAGGCAAGATGAGAAAAGAAATACTGGTGAATGTCGAGTTTCAGGAAAAGAAAGTGGCGGTCGTCGAGGACGGCCGGCTGGAAGAGTACTTTGTCGAGCGCCATACCGATAAACAGCTGGTCGGGTCTATTTTCAAGGGCAAAGTGAGCTCCATCGTGCCGGGCATCGGGGCCGCGTTCATTGACATGGGATTGGAGAAGAACGGTTTTCTCTACGTGGCCGATGTGATGGGCCAGGGAGGGATCGATTCCGAGGAAGCCGTTTTTATCGAGAATGGAGATTCAAAGCAACCGAATACGCATCCCCATCCTCACCACCGCAAAGACAAGCATGAACCTCAGCCGCAGATCCAGGATGTCTTGAAAAAGGACCAGGAGGTGCTCGTCCAAGTGGTCAAAGAGCCCTTTGGGACCAAGGGGGCGCGTTTGACGTGCCAAATTTCACTGGCCGGCCGCTTCGTGGTGTTCATGCCGCATCATCCCCATGTGGGGATCTCCAAGCGGATCGACGACCGGAAAGAAAGGGAGAGAATACGCCAGATCATCAAAGGGGTGAACCTGCCCAAGGAAGCCGGCCTCATCGTGCGCACCGCGGCCTGGGGTTGTGAGGCCAAAGTGCTGGAACGGGACATCCGCTTTTTGATCCATCAGTGGAAACTGATCCAGCGGCGCTGCGCGATGCGCAAGGCCCCCGCGCTCGTGCATGAGGAGTACGGCCTGGTTCTCCGCATGGTGCGTGACGTGTTGACGGAGAACTTTGACCGCATCGTGGTGAACGACAGGGAAGAATTCAAGAAAGTCGACCGTTTTATGCGTGCGGCCGTTCCGAACCTGCGGCCGAAGCTTCACCTCTACCAGGGAGATGTGCCGCTTTTTGTGGCCCACGCCATTCAGCGCGAGATCGAAAAGATCTACGACTCGCGTGCCAATCTTAAAAGCGGAGGCCATATCGTCATCGAGCAGACGGAGGCGCTCGTAGCGATCGATGTCAACACCGGCAAATTCACCGGCACCCGGAATCTTGAGGAAACGGCGTTCAGAACCAACTGTGAGGCCGCCCGCGAAATCTCCAAACAGATCCGCCTGAGAGACCTCGGGGGCATTATCATCATCGATTTTATCGATATGGAAGGCCACGATCACCGGAAGACGGTCTTGAGGATCCTTGAGGATTCTCTGAAACGTGACCGGGCCAAAACGAGTGTCCTGAATCTCTCACAGCTCGGGCTCGTCGAAATGACGCGCCAACGCATGCGAAAAAGTCTCGAGAGCGCCTCGACCCAAAAATGCCCCTACTGCCAGGGGAGAGGCATCGTGAAGTCCAAAGAGACGGTGGCCAGCGAGACGTTTCAGAAGGTTTCGGCGTATTTGAAGCCGCTTAAAAACGAGCATGTGGAGGTGACGGTTTCGCCCGAGGTGCTGGAGGTGCTGAACCGTGAAAACCGGAAGCTGGTGCGCTTCATCGAATCGCAGACTCAGAACCGGGTGACGCTTGTCGGAGACCCTCACCTTCACGTCGAGGAGGTGCGGCTTAAGCGCGTTCTTGACAAGCGCCGGAAGCTATGGTAACTTCGCCCCTTATGTTTGCGGTCATTCAGACAGGCGGAAAGCAGTACAAGGTGAAACCAGGCGACGAGCTTGAGATCGAGCGGCTCCCGGTCGGCAAGGCGGCCAAGTCCCTCAAATTGGACAAGGTCCTGCTCTATTCGAAGGACGGGGCGCTCGAAACCGGCAAGCCCTTTCTTAAAGGGGCCTATTGCGAGGCCGAGATCCTGGGAGAGTTTAAGACGCCGAAAGTGATCTCTTTCAAGTACATCCGCCGTGAGAAGTCCGCGACGAAGGTCGGGCATCGCCAGTCGCTTTTGCGGGTCCGCATCAAATCACTTCACGTAGGGGAGTAACATGGCCCATAAGAAAGGGTTAGGAAGTTCCAAAAATGGCCGCGACTCGAACGCGCAGCGTTTGGGTGTCAAATGCACCGCGGGGGAGTCCGTCACCGCGGGCAGCATCCTCGTGCGCCAAAAAGGGACTCATTTTCTTCCGGGCCGTTTTGTGAAGCAGGGAAGAGACTTCACGCTTTTTGCTCTCAAAGACGGTGTGGTGAGTTTCAAGCCCTCGTATCGGATCCACGTTATCCCATCCTAATTTCCCGGACACCTTTTATTTTTCCCAAGCGCCGCCGGCTTTTTTCAGGACGGTCAAAAGGATGAAACATGTTTGTTGACGAAGCGGTCATTGTTTGCTGCGCGGGACGCGGCGGTAAAGGATGCCACAGTTTTGACCGGAGCCGCCCCCGGCGCTTGCGTCCGAACGGCGGCGACGGCGGCGACGGCGGATCCATTATCATCGAAGCGCGCGCGAACATCCAAACCCTGCTGGATTTCCAGCTCAACCGCTATTTCACCGCCGAAAACGGCGGGAACGGTTCCAGCAATCACAAGACGGGTTTCAGCGGAAAGGACACGTGGCTCGGGGTTCCGCCCGGCACGGAAATTTACGACCACAAAACGGGGGAACTTTTGAAGGACCTCGTGGACATAGGCGCGCGTCTGCCCGTGTGCAAGGGCGGTCTCGCCGGCCGCGGCAATCACCGTGATCAGGACGCCACGCCGGGTGAGCCGGGCGAAGAAAAGGAGATCCTCCTAAAACTCAAGCTGATCGCCGATATCGGCATCGTGGGCTTCCCGAACGCCGGAAAGTCCACGTTCATTTCCCGGGTGTCCAATGCCAAGTCGAAGATCGCCGCTTACCCTTTTACTACTAAAAATCCGGTGTTGGGTGTGGTAAAATTCGAGGATGGCCAAGCCAAAGTTTTGGCCGATATTCCCGGTATCATCGAGGGCGCTCACGCCGGAAAAGGCATGGGGCTCGAGTTTCTGAAGCATATAGAACGTACGCGCGTTTTGCTGCATATCATCGATTTTGCGGGTGTGGACGGACGGGACCCCTTGTCGGATTATCACGCGCTCAACGAAGAGCTGAGACGCTACTCCGAAAAACTCCTGGAAAAAGAGCAGGTATTGGCGGCGAATAAAATGGACGTCCCGGAGGCCCGCGCGGCGCTCGAGGCGTTCAAAAAAAAGGTCAAAAGAGAGATCTTTCCGATCTCGGCGGTCACCGGCGAAGGGGTGGAAGCGCTTTTAAACCGGTTGAGGCGGGTGGCGGGATGAGACAACACTTCACTAAAAATATCAAACGGCTCGTGGTCAAGGTCGGCACTTCCGTGCTGACGCGGGACGGCCATTTCGACAAAACCGTTCTCGGGGACTTGGCGGCGGAGCTCGCCGCGTTCATCCGGAACGGCGTGGATGTTTTTATCGTGAGCTCCGGGGCGATCGGGGCCGGGATGTCCATTTTGAAACTTAAAGCGCGTCCGGCCGCGATGGAAGGCCTGCAGGCCTCGGCGGCCGTCGGCCAGCGCTATTTGATGCAGTGTTACGAAGAGGCCTTTTCGAAACACGGGATCTCAACGGGCCAAGTGCTTTTGACCTGGGAGGACCTTGCCCACCCAAAACGGTTTTTGAACGCCAAGCGCACCCTCCTTCAGATCCAAAAATGGGGGCTCGTGCCGGTGATCAACGAAAATGACACCGTGGCCACGGACGAGATCCGGTTCGGGGACAATGACCGGCTGTCCAGTCTTCTGGCGGTGCTCATGGAAGCGGATGTGCTCGTCATTTTGAGCGACACGAACGGGTTTTACCGTGAGGGTTGCTCGGGCCGTCCCGAATGCCGCATCCCGCTCGTGGACAAGATGGAGTCCGCGGTTTTTTCTCATGCCAGGGAAAGCAAAAATTCCTTCACGGTCGGCGGAATGGCCGCGAAATTGAAAGCCATCGAAGCCGGCGTGGAGGCCGGGATCCCCGTTTTTCTGGCCGACGGGCGCGAGTCAAAGGTTTTGAGCCGTATTTTCGAGGGGGAGGATATCGGCACGCTTTTTGTGCCCAAGAAACGTTCCCAGGGCGACTGGGTGAGTCATTTTCTGAAGCACGTGCGCTCGATATCCGACTCCAGGAAAGAAGCCCGTTCCCGATGAAAAAGAAAAATTTAGTTTCCTTAATCCAAGCCATGGCTTCCCGGGCCAAAAGCGCCTCTGAAGCGCTCTCTCTTTTGTCCGCGGAAAAAAAGAACGACGCGCTGAACCGTATGGCCTCGGAGATCCTTAAGCACACCCGGGAAATATTGAAGGCCAACACCCGGGATGTCGAGGCGGCGCGCCGCGCCGGTCTACCCGAGAGTCTCATCGGGCGGCTTACTTTATCCGAGTCGAAGATCCGGGGGATCTCGGCTTCCTTAAGACAGATCGCGCGCCTGCCCGATCCTGTCGGGCGTCTCATCTCCTCGACAAAGCGGCCCAACGGCCTCGTGATCAAAAAAGTGGGAGTGCCGATCGGGGCCATCCTTATCATCTATGAATCCCGACCGAATGTGACGGCCGACTGCATGGCGTTGTGTCTCAAGTCGGGCAACAGCGTGATCTTGAAAGGCGGTAGCGAGGCCCTCCATTCCAACGCGGCGCTTTTCCGGTTTTTAAGCCGGGCGGCTTATGCGGCCGGCGTCCCGCGAGGCGCTTTTGAATTCGTGGCCACAACGGATCGCAAAGCCGCGGATATTCTCCTTAAACTGAAGGACGAGATCGACCTTGTCATCCCGCGCGGCGGGGAAGGGCTGATCCGGCGCGTCGCCGAGCGTTCAAAGATCCCCGTGATCAAGCACTTCAAGGGCGTTTGTCACGTTTTCGTGGATAAGCGGGCCGATCTCAGGAAAGCCGAGGACATCGCGCTCAACGCGAAGGTACAAAATCCCGGGGTTTGCAACGCGATGGAAACCCTCCTCGTCCACGAGGGGGCGGCCAAAACGTTTTTGCCGCGGGTGTGCGCCGTTCTCAAGAGAAAAGGCGTCGAGCTTCGCGGCGATGACAAAACGCGGGCCCTGGTCCCGGGCGTCAAAAAAGCCACCGAAGCCGATTGGGCGGCGGAGTACCTCGACCTCATCCTTGCCGTCCGCGTCGTGAAAAACCTCGATGAGGCCGTGCGTCACATCCAAAGGTACGGCTCGCGCCATTCGGACGCCATCGTCACGGAGGATAAAAAAGCGGCGGGTTATTTTACGGACGCCGTGGACAGCGCCTGCGTTTTTGTGAACTGCTCCACCCGTTTCAATGACGGGGGAGAATTCGGCATGGGTGCGGAGATGGGCATTTCAACGGACAAACTTCATGCGCGCGGGCCGATGGGTTTGGAAGAGCTGACTTCTTACAAGTACGTTGTCTTGGGCCATGGGCAGGTGAGGACATAAACGGGTGCGCATAGGAATCTTTGGCGGGAGCTTCAATCCGGTGCACAACGGACATTTGAAACTCGCGCGCGAAGCCATGGCCGAGCTTGGTTTGGACCGTGTGGTCTTCGTCCCCTCGTACCGCCCGCCGCTGAAAAAAAACGGATTTTTACTTCCCGCCGCACTCCGGGTCCGTCTTTTGAGGGCCGCTTTGAAAGGGTCGAAAGGTTTTTCGGTCTCTTTAGGCGAGATCCGGCGGAAAGGCGTGTCTTACACCGTGGATACGCTTAAGGTCTTTCACCGGTCCTTGGGCGGCAAGGCCGTTCTGTATTTTTTGTCCGGGGCGGACACGCTGAAAAACATTTCCCGCTGGAGATCGCTCAAAGAAATTTTTAAACTTTGCCGGTTCGTGGTCATGACCCGTCCCGGCTATCGGCTCGACGTGGTTCCCGAAGGCGTTTTGGCGCTGCCCATGGCCGCTCTTCCTATTTCCGGCTCCCGGATCAGGGAGTTATTGATAAAAGGCAAAAGCGTGCGGGCGCTGGTTCCTCCGGGCGCGGAGCCCTTGGTCAAGGCCTATTTCAACTCAATCAATCATAAAGGAAGGAGCCGGAGATCGACGCTCATAAGAAAGTAGAGCTTATCTGCGCCGCTGCGGATTCAAAAAAAGCGGATGAGATCATGATCATGGATATGAAGGGCCGTTCCGCGTTTTGCGATTATTTTGTCGTGATGAGCGCCCAGTCCTCGGTGCGCGTGAAGGCGATCGTCGACGGTGTCGAAGAGTCCATGGAGGATGCCGACGCGCCGGCGCTCCACAAAGAGGGTTACGCGGAGTCCGCGTGGGTGCTTCTGGACTTCGGCGGAGTGGTGGCTCATGTGTTTTATCACGAGACCCGGAAGTTCTATGATCTGGAGAATCTGTGGGGCGATGCCCCAAGAAGGAGTTACACCAAGCCGTGAAGCCCATTCGGGAAGTGTTAACGGAGCTTCTTCTTGGAGCGCTTGCGAAGACCCTGGGCGAGCCGCCGCCTTCCGCGGACATCCACGATTCTTTTGAGATACCCAAAGAAGAGAAGTTCGGCGACATTTCCTCGCACCTGGTCTTGAAGCTCGCCAAGGATCGCCGGCGCCCGCCGCGGGCGCTGGCCGATGAAGTTCAAAAACACCTGGAGTCGTCCCTCGCGTCTCCGGACCTTGGCGCGCGTATCTCCAAGGTTTCGGTCGAGGGGCCCGGCTTTCTTAATTTTTATTATTCCCAAGGAGAGCTCTCAAGAGTTCTTCTCGAGATCCACAAAGCAGGCGATGATTTCGGCCGCCCCAAAGTTTCCAAGAAAAAAAATGTCCTTTTAGAGTATGTGAGCGCCAACCCGACCGGGCCTCTGACCGTGGCCCATGGCCGCCAGGCGGCCCTGGGGGATTCGCTGGCCAACCTCCTTAAATTTTGCGGCCACCGCGTCCACAGGGAATATTACAACAACGACGAAGGTGTGCAGATCAACACCCTGGCCGCTTCCCTGCGGTTGAGGGTGGAACGTCTCGTGACCAAGACGGATCTCGACGCGGAACTTCCCGAAACTTATTATCGGGGGGAATACCTCGTGGCGCTCGCCAAAGAGTTCATCGAAAAATATCATCCCACCTCACCCTTTGACAAATATCAAGACAAGTTCCACACGTTTGCCCGCGACCGGATCATGGAAGGCATCAAAAAGGACCTGCATGATTTCGGAGTCGATTTTGATAATTATTACAGCCAGGAAGCGCTTGGGGTTTCCGGCAAAGTGGAACGTACGCTGGAGCTCTTGAAGTCCAAGGGAGTGGTGTACGAAAAAGAAGGGGCGACCTGGCTTCGTTCCACCGATCATGGGGACGACAAAGACCGGGTTCTCGTAAAAAGCGACGGGCATTACACGTACCTGACGCCCGACATCGCCTATCACCAGGAGAAATTCGAGCGTGGGTTCGACACGCTCATTGATCTTCTTGGGCCGGATCATCACGGCTATATCGCGCGGCTCAAGGCATCCCAAACGGCGCTGGGGCATGACCCGGCCAGTATCCATGTTTTGATCGCGCAGCTCGTGACGCTCTACGAGGGCCAGAAAGCCCTACGTATGTCCACGCGCGCGGGCGAGTTCGTGACGTTGAGAGAGGTGCTGGACGAGGTGGGAAAAGACGCGGGCCGTTTCTTTTTTCTCATGAGAAAGTTCGACGCTCACCTTGATTTCGACCTGTCCTTGGCCAAAAGCCAGACCTCCGAAAACCCCGTTTTTTATATCCAGTACGCGCACGCGCGCATCGAAAGCGTGAAGGGCCTTTTCCGGGAAAAAGGCCTTAAGATCGCCTGGGAGGATGGCTCGTGCCTCAGCCATCTCGCGCGCCCTCTCGAGTTGCGTTTGCTGCGGCTTTTGGGGCAGTACGAAGCGACGGTGTTCGCGGCCGAAAAAACGCTCGAACCCTACCGGCTGGTCCCGTATCTGATGGACCTTGCCGGATCCTTTCACAGATTTTACGCCGAAAACCGCGTGGTGACCGAAGACGCGGCTCTGACCCAGGCCCGCATGAGGCTGGCCGTGGGCGTGCAACAGGTTCTCCGTTCGGGTTTAGGCCTTTTGGGAGTTTCCGCCCCTCTGAAGATGTGACCGCATGTTCGAGATCCTTGAGTTTTATCCCGGAAAAACCGTTGATTTTGATTCTCTGGCCGAACGTTTGACGGATTTTGGCTACCGGAGGCAAAGCCGGGTGAGCCAGCCGGGAGAGTTCGGCTTGCGCGGGAATGTCGTCGATATTTATCCCGTGCACTTCGCGTTGCCCATCCGTTTGGAACTTTCCGACGACTCGGTAGAGGTCCTTCACACCTTCGATCCCGAAACCGGCCGGCTTCTTGAGCCGCATCGCATGGTGATCCTCCTGCCGGCCCCCGGCGAACGCAAGATCAAACAACCGTATGACTGGCAGAAACATCTGTCTCCCGTCGACCCGTTCATCGATATCGAAACGGGGGACCTGGTGGTTCACGTACTTCACGGCATCGCCCGTTACCGCGGTCTCAGGTCTCTTAAGAATAAAGAAGGCAAGCTTCAGGATCATTTCACTCTGGAGTTCGCCGACAAGAACATCCTCTATGTCCCCACGCGAGACCTGCACCTTATCCAGCGCTATGTGGCATTTGGGAAACTGCGGCCCGAGCTCTCGAGACTGGGATCCCGCCAATGGGAACGGCTGAAGGAAAAAACAAGGAAAGGTGTTTTTTCTTTCGCCGCGGAACTTCTGGAAATACAGGCCAAACGAAGATCATTGCAGGGTTTCCGTTTTCAGAAGGACAACGACTGGCAGAAAGATCTGGAAGAAGAGTTCCCTTTCGAAGAAACGGAAGATCAGATCAAGGCCTTGCGCGAGGTGAAAACCGACCTCGAATCCGCGACACCCATGGACCGGCTTTTGTGCGGGGATGTCGGTTACGGGAAAACGGAGGTGGCGCTTCGGGCGGTCTTTAAAACAGTGATGAGCGGGAAACAGGCCGCGATCCTGGTGCCCACCACTCTTTTGGCGGAGCAGCACTTTCACACGTTCAGCCAACGCATGAAAAGCTTTCCGGTGAAGATCGGGATGCTTTCGCGGTTCCGTTCGAGAGGCGAGCAGAGCCGCCTGGTCGAGGACCTTCAAAAAGGCGTTTGCGACGTCGTGATCGGAACGCATCGGCTCTTGTCCGCCGACGTCAAATTCAAAGACCTGGGCCTTGTGGTCATTGACGAGGAACAGCGTTTCGGCGTGCGGCACAAGGAGCATTTGAAAAAATTGCGCCTTTTAGTGGATGTGCTGACGCTCACGGCCACGCCGATCCCGCGCACCCTTTACCTGTCGCTTGTGGGCGCCAAGGACATGTCCACCATCAACACCCCGCCGCGCGACCGCAAACCCGTGGAAACGATCGTGACCGAGTACAGCGAATCGATCATCCGGGAGGCCATCCGGAAGGAAATGGAGCGCAAAGGGCAGACCTTTTTCATCCATAACCGCGTCGAGGACATTGAAAAGATCGCCGAAAAAGTCAGCCACCTCGTGCCGGAGGCGCGCGTCGCCGTGAGTCACGGTCAGATGCGGCCAAAAGCTCTGGAGGAGATCATGGAACGCTTCATCGAGGGGGCGATCGACGTGCTGGTATCCACCACCATCGTCGAGTCGGGGATCGACATCCCGAACGCGAACACCTTGATCGTGAACCGGGCCGATTGTTTCGGACTTTCCGAACTTTATCAGCTGAGAGGCCGCGTCGGACGTCTTAACCGGAACGCCACCGCCTACTTTTTGATCCCCAAACACATGGTTTTGAGCGAGGAATCGGCAAAACGCCTGGCCGCCATCGAGCGTTTTACGCATTTGGGCGCGGGGTTCAGCGTGGCCATGGAGGATCTGGAGATCCGCGGCGCCGGCAACATCCTCGGTACCGAGCAATCCGGCTACATTTCCGGCATCGGGTTCGATCTTTATTGTCGCATGCTGAAAGAAGCGGTCGGCCATTTGTCCCAGTCAAAAAAGCGGGGGACTTGACGCCCGAAGCCGATTGCAAGCGATAGAGGGTTGTGGTATAGTCACGGAATATTTAAATTTCGGAGAACTATGACGTTCATTAAATACGGCGTGATCGTTTTGGGCATTTTTGGATGGCTTTCGGGCTGCGGCCAGAGAGCCGAAGGGTCCGTGCTCGCGCGTTTCGGCGGGGAGAAGGTCACGGGATCCGACCTTCGTCATAAAGTCGAGAGTCTTCCGCGCGAACTCAAAGTCATCGTCGCCAAACGAAGAAAAGAATTTGTGGAAGAGATGGTGAACGAACGTTTCCTCTACCGGGAAGCCAAGCGCCGGCATCTCGACCGCGACCCTGAGGTCAAAGACCTCTGGGAAGCCGCCCATCGGAAGATCCTGGTCGCCAAGCTCATAGAGCTTGAGGTCGAGAAAAAAATGGAGTTGGGCGCCAACGAGGCGCTGGGTTATTACGAATCCCATCAAGAAGAGTTCATCGCCCCTCTGACGCTGAGGGCGTCGCACATTTTGGTGAAAACCGAAGAAGAGGCCAGGGAGATCAAGGCAAAACTTGAAGCCGGCGCTGATTTTGAGGAGCTGGCGCGCACCCGATCCCTGGACAGGACCGCGTCGCGCGGCGGGGATCTCGGATTTTTTCAAAAGGGACAGCTGGTCCCGGAATTTGAGGAAGTTGCTTTGCAGTTGAAAAAAGGCGAGCTCAGCGACGTGTTCAAAACCGCGTTCGGTTACCATGTCGTGAAGCTGACGGACCGCGTCGAACCCCGTTCGAGGGATTTTAAAGCCGTCCGGCCGCTTGTGGAGCGCCAGCTTTTGGGTGAGCGGCGATCGCGTCTTTTAAAAGATCTTTTACAGAAGATCAGGGGAAACACCAAGGTCACGATCGATGAAAAGGCCCTGGAGTCATTGTCACTGGCTTCCGATAAATAAACCCGTCATGAAACGTTCAACCCCGCGCTTATTCCTGGTTCTCATAGTTTTTTCAGGTTTTGTTTTGACCGCCAAGGCGCCTTCGCTTTCCGCGGCTGAGGTGTTGGAACGGATCCTGGCCGTCGTGAACGACGAGATCGTGACCGAGCGGGACCTCCAGATCTTATTGGCCCCCGTGGCGGCTCAGTACCGTACCTTGCACACCGGCAAAGAACTGGAGGATAAGCTCGCTGCGGCCCGCCGTGATTTCCTGAATAAGGTCATCGAGGATAAGCTTATTTTAAGTGAAGCCAAGCGCAAAAAAGTGATCGTGAAGGACGAAGAAGTGGACGAAATGATCACCGAGATCCGCAATAAGTTTCCCGCGAAAGAAACTTTCCTTAACGCGATCGAGAGCCAGGGGCTTACGGAGAAAAAACTCTGGAACCGTTTCTATGATCAACTGATGACACAGAAGCTCGTCAACTACGAGGTGCGTTCGCGCGTGTTCGTCTCCCCGGGCGAAATAGCAGAATATTACAAAACTCACGGGCAGGATTTCGCCCAGGGCGACCGGGCGCGTCTCCAGCAGATCCTCGTGCGCATCGGCTCGCGTTCCGAAGAGGACGCGAAAGCCTTTGCCGAGACGCTGGTGAGCCGGATCCGCGGCGGGGCTTCTTTCGAAGAGTTGGCAAAGAGTTACTCGGAAGGCGCCGAGGCCAAAGAGGGCGGCGAGATGGGCTGGGTGGAAAAGGGCCAGCTTCTCGGGGAGATCGATCAGAAAGTTTTTGAACAGGACGCGGGTCAGGTCACCGAACCGGTCAAAACCTCTCTGGGGTATCACGTTTTTAAAGTAGTCGAGAGGCAGCGCTTTTCGGTGAAACCCTTGACGGAGGTCAAAGACCAGATCCAGGATCTGATCTTCAAGAAAAAAATGCGCGAGCGCCTCGAATCCTGGGTGGCCTCGCTGAGGAAGAATGCCTATATCTCGATCCGGTAGGGAAAGCACTCGGCTCGCGATCACGCTGGGTGACCCCGCGGGCATCGGACCCGAAGTTACACTCAAAGCGCTTCGTTTTTTATCCCGCCAGAAACAAACCGTTCAGATCCTTTTGCTGGGCCGCGCGGCGTTTTTTCGAAAGCTGTCCAAGGCGATGGGCCTTCGTTTCTCCTTTCGGGACATTGAAAAACTTCCGGAGTGGCGCGCGCCCGGTCCCGGGATCCCCTGCTATTTTCCGTACGATTTCCCTAAAAAAGTCATTCGAGGCCGTTCGGACCCTTTAGGGACGCGGCTGGCCGTCGATTCGATCGCCCTTGGGGTGCGTTTGGCGATGGGGTCCAAGATAGACGCGATGGTCACGCCACCCATCCATAAAGCGGGTCTAAAGAAGGCCGGATACACAATGCCCGGTCACACCGAATATCTCGCGGAACTCTCCGGGACCGCTCGGTTCGCGATGATGCTTGTCGGGGGCCCTTTGCGCGTGGTGCCGGTGACGCGCCACGTCGCCCTGAAAGATGTGCCGTCCGGGCTTTCCAAGAAAAAAGTGGAGGAGGCCATCCTCTTGACGGACAGGGAATTAAAAGAGTCTTTTGGGATCCCCCGTCCGCGCCTGGTGGTTTGTGGTTTGAATCCCCATGCGGGGGAAGAGGGGAACCTCGGCCGGGAAGAGATCCGGTTCATCCGTCCGGCGGTCCGATCGGCCCGGCGAAAAACATCCTCCCAGATCGTAGGCCCGCTGTCGCCGGATTCGCTTTTTCATGACGCTTACACGGGGCGTTATGACGCCGAGATCTGCATGTACCACGACCAGGGCCTGATCCCGCTGAAGATGATCTCGAGAGGTTCCGGCGTGAACGTGACGTTGGGCTTGCCGTTCGTCAGGACATCCCCCGACCATGGAACCGGCTATGATATCGCGCCCGATTTCAAAGCCGATCCCGGTTCAATGATCGAAAGCATCCGCCTGGCCGAGCGGTTATCCCGGAACCGCCAAAAATATGCCCGATCTCATCCCAGAAACTAAAGCGGCGCTAGCCAAGCTCGGAATTTTTCCCAGAAAGAAACTAGGCCAGAATTTTATGGTCAATAGCCGCGAGCTTGAGTGGATCGCTCGCGAGCTCTCCTTTGCCGCCGGCGACACGGTCGTGGAGATCGGCCCGGGACTCGGGTTCCTCACGCGTTTTTTACTGGATCGCGGAGCGGAAGTGGTCGCGATCGAGAAAGACGCGGAGATGGCCCGTCGCCTTCCCGCCGTTTTCCGCGGCGCAACGTTGAAGGTGTTGAAAGAGGATATCCTGAAAGTTGACCTGTCCCGGACGCTGAAGATCAAAGGCAAGGTCACGGTTGTCGGCAACATCCCTTATTCGATCACGAGCCCGATCCTTGAGTGGCTCATTTCTCAAAAAGCGTGCGTTTCCGAGGCCATTTTCACGGTGCAAAAAGAAGTCGCCGAGCGTCTCACCGCGCGCCCGGGAAATAGATCCTGGGGGCCGCTTTCCGCATTTCTTCAATTTCATGCCCGGGTCGTTTTTTTAAAAAAGATCGGGAAGGCCGCTTTTTTCCCGTGCCCCAAGGTCGACTCCGCCGTGGTTCGTATCGAGTTTCTGGCTTCTCCTTCGGCGGCGGTGGCGGATGGACGGTTCTTTTTCAAAGTGCTGCGCACGGCTTTTCAGAAGCGGAGAAAGACCCTTCTGAATTCGCTGGCCGGAGTTCCGGCGCCGCGATCCTCGGAGGATCTTACCAAACCGGCTCTGACGGCGGCCTTCGCGAAACTAGGCCTCGATCCCCGGCGCCGTCCCGAGACGCTAACCCTTCAGGAATGGGCCGCCCTGGCAAACTTTCTTGTGGAAGCACCGCGCTCGGTGTTATGATAACGCCCTTATGACCTCCTTCGATGCGTTATGGACATTTCCTATCATCATCTTCGCCGCGTTTTTGATCGCCTGGGCGGCTGAATGCGGGCAATTTTTTATTTCCCAAGGTCTGGCTCTGGCGGTGCTGGCGTGGGTGCAAACCCTGCCTGAATTCGCCGTCGAGGCGGTGATCGCGTTGGACGCCGCCAAGGACCCTACCCGCGTGCATCTCATCACCGCGAATTTTACCGGGTCTTTGCGGCTCTTTGTGGGTCTGGGATGGCCGATGGTTTTCTTTGTTTCTTATTTTTTTATAGGCCGCCGGGCCCGCTCCCAAGGCAAACCGTACGTCATTACGATGGAAGATGAACATTCCATCGCGATCCTCTCGCTTTTACCGGCCCTCTTTTATTTTTTGTGGATCTACTGGAAGGGGACCTTGACTCTATTCGACGGGGTAGTGCTGGCCGCCATCTACTTTCTTTACTTATTCCTCGTTTCAAAAATGCCGGCCCAGGACGCGGAGGGGATCGAGGACTTGGGACGCATCCCCAAGTTTGTCATGAAGTTAAAAAAACCGGCGAATCTTACCGGAATCTTTATCTTTTTTCTTCTGGGTGCTGCAATCCTCTGGTTTGTGGCGCATCCCTTCCTTGAGTCAATGCTTGCCCTGTCGGTGTCGCTGGGTGTGTCGCAATTCGTATTCGTTCAATGGATGGCGCCTTTTTTAAGCGAGTTCCCCGAGAAACTGTCCGCATTCCACTGGGCAAGGCAGGCGGACAAGGCGCCGATGGCTTTGACCAATTTTGTTTCTTCCTCCATCAACCAATGGACGATCCTGGTGGCGACCATTCCTTTTATTTATTCTTATGGGTTAGGGCATACGGCGAGCGTTCCTTTCGACGAGCATCAAAAAGTCGAGATCCTTTTGACCATTGTCCAGTCTTACCTGGGGTTCCTTTTCCTGGCGGGGATGGATTTTGCACTTTTTGAGGCGGTGGGACTGTTTGTTTTGTGGCTGGTCCAGTTTTGCATTCCCGGGGTTCGTGAGGAGATCACGGTCGTCTACGGTCTTTGGGCCTTGGTGGAAACCGTGCGTCTCGCCCGGCGCTTTCGGGAGCGCAATGTCTTTAACGCCTTCTGGAGGTTAAGCCGGGAACATCTTTTTAAGGTCCAGTAATGTTTAAGTGGCTGGGAAAGTCCTTCCGCAATCTCATTCTTCTCGTTGTCTTCTTCTTTGGGCTCATCGGATTTTTCAAATTCAAGGATTTTCTGATCTTCAGGCAGATCATCCATAACCTCAAGGCCGAGTCCCGCATCGCCGAGGTGCTGGTCACGGAATCCAGTCTCGACGAATATACCCGTAAGTACACGACGACCATCAAGTTCCTCGAGTACGACGTGAAAGGGAAACCGCTGAAGGCCCGGTATTTTACTTTCAAGGGAAATCTTATCCAATTCCAGACGCTGGTCGTGCGCTTTGACGACAAATACATCGAAGAAGGCCACCGCATGAAAGGAAAAAGCATCTTCCTGTTCCTTAAGGCGTTTGTGCTTGACGGGAAGAACACGCAGGAATTCCTCATCACGTCCACCGAGGAGATCCCCGAGGGCTACAAGGTGGGCCGTCCCCCGACGACGTTTGAAAAAGAGATATGGGGGCGTTTCTGGAAATACGCGCTGGATCCCGGCGCCCGGGCCCGGGTCGGGATCAAAAACGCCCAGATCGAGGCGCCGGGATCCGTGTTCGTCCCCGGCACGATCTATACGCTGATCATCGAGCACGACGGAGGCATCCGCATCGATACCCGCCCGATCCCCGAGATCCTGAAGGACGAAAACATCCGCTAAGGTTGCGCATTCATCATGGGACAAGACACGATATTTATCAAGAACGCAAGAGAGCATAACCTTCAGGGCGTTGACCTCAGGATCCCGAGGAACGCGCTGGTCGTGTTCACGGGTTTAAGCGGCTCCGGCAAATCGTCGCTCGCCTTCGACACGATCTACGCCGAAGGCCAGCGCCGCTACGTCGAGAGTCTTTCAGCCTACGCGCGCCAATTTCTTGACCGGATGCAAAAGCCCAACGTCGAGTACATTGAGGGACTGTCGCCGGCGATCAGTATCGAACAGCGCGTCGCCGGCTCCAATCCCCGCTCGACGGTCGGCACGACGACTGAAATTTACGACTATCTCCGGCTTTTGTTCGCGAAGATCGGTGTCCCCCACTGTTACCGATGCGGACGCCGGATCACGCGGCAAAGCGCCCAGAGCGTCGTGGAGCAGATCCTCAAATCTCCCGCCGAGACGAAGATCCAGATCCTGGCGCCCGTGATCGAAGGCCGGAAAGGGGAGTATCAGAAGATATTCAAGGACATCCAAAAAGAAGGTTTTGTGCGCGTGCGCGTGGATAAAACGGTGGTGGAACTTTCCGACACCCTGCGGCTTGACAAGAAAAAGAAACACACCATCGATATCGTCGTCGACCGTTTGGTCGTGAAAGAAGGCATCAAAAAACGGCTTACGGATTCCGTCGAGACCGGGCTTAAAGTGGGCAAAGGCACGCTCAAGGTGGTTTTCGAAAGCGCCGGCGGAAAAAATTCGGAGCAGTTATTCTCGGAACTTCACGCCTGCGTTCACTGCGGCCTGAGCTTTCAACCCCTCGAACCGCGGCTTTTTTCGTTCAACAGCCCCTACGGCGCGTGTCCCGGGTGCGATGGCTTGGGAAATTGTCTTGAGATCGACCCGGACCTCGTGATCCCCGATAAGACCCGATCGATCCGAGGTGGCGCCATCGCCGGCTGGAACCGCGGTGGGAGGTCGCTCGTGATCTACCTCCGTCGGCTTCTGAGGCATTTGTCCGAGAAACACGGCTTTTCTCTGGACACACCTTTTAAAAATTTAAGCAAAGAGCATCGCGATCTCATTCTCTACGGTGAGGAAAGCGGCGGCTGGAGGG
>JACPXO010000139.1 GCA_016196505.1 Candidatus Omnitrophota bacterium | reverse complement strand
GTAATACGTGAACGCCGAATAAAGCAACCCGAGAGAATGCGGAAAGCGGATCTCTTTGAGGAGCTGTATCTGATTCCCGCGGCCCAGACCCAAACTGGACGTCGCCCATTCTCCGACCCCGTCCATGGTCAGGATCGCCGCTTCCTCGTAAGGCGAGGGGAAAAAAGCGGAGGCCGCGTGCGCCTCGTGATGCTCGGGGAAAAGAAGGGTCCCTTGAAACCCGAGCTTTTCCTGGATCAGGTCTTTGATCCACAGTTTCTCTTTGATCCACACGGGGATCGCCTTAATAAAGGACCGGAAACCTGCGGGCGCATAAGTTAGATAAGTTTCGAGCAAGCGTTCGAATTTTAAAAACGGTTTCTCGTAAAAAACAACGGCTTCGAGTTCCGGGACGGACACAGAAGCGTGTTTGAGGCAAAAATCGATCGCGTTCGCCGGAAAGGAAGCGTCGTGTTTGATCCGGGTGAAGCGCTCTTCCTGGGCGGCCGCCACGAGCTCCCCGTCCCTGACCACGCAAGCCGCGCTGTCATGATAAAAAGCCGATAACCCGAGAATAGTCATAATTTTTCCACTGCCTCAAGCACCTGTTCAGGCGTGATCCGGCTCATGCAAGGATGGCCGGGGACATGGCAGTCCTCCAACCCGCAAGGAGAACACGGGACAGCATATCTTAACACAACCGCATTTTCAGCCAAGGGACGCCACTGCTCGTAGACATTGGTCCCGCTGTACAAAAATAAGGTCCGGACGCCGAGGGCCGCCGCGATATGCGTGGGGCCTGAGTCAGGCCCGATAAAAAGGCGGCATTGCTTAATGAGCTGACAAAGTTCGCGAAGCGTCGTCCTTCCCACCGAATTGATAAAATAGGGGTCCTGGGCCACTTGCAGCTCCACTGTTTTCTTGGGGTCCGACCCCACCAAAAGCACACGGCCCTCGGGATAACGGGCCTTCAACTGTCTTAAAAAGATCCTCATGTTTTCCGAAGGCCATTGTTTTGCCGTAGAGCCCGCCTCGACATGGAATCCCACGATCTTCTGCGATACAGGCAAACCCAAGGCCGAACACTTGGATGACAGCGATCGGGTCTCGTTTTCGGAAAAATAAAGTTCAGGTTTTAAATCATCACACGGAACGCCTATCGCGTCGAGGACATCCCTCGTGTGCCGGCTTTCATGGACCTTGTCCCGATAGGTCAGTTCTTGGGTCAGAAAAAACCCGCCGCCGGTGATGCCATAACCCACGCGTTGCGGGATACCGGCAAGCCATGCGATCATATTTTCCCGCAGATCTCCCCGCAGGCAAAGGCAAAGGTCTATTTTCCGCCGTTTTAAAGCGCCGGCGAGTTCGAAAATCCCTAAACTCTCCGAAGAACGCACGTACCTTTTTTTTGAAAACCACGGCGCGTCATAAATCACCCGATCATCCACAAAAGGATTATTTTCCAGGAGCGACGCTCCCCAGCTTGAGGTCAAGAATATCACCCGGCTTTCAGGGAAACGGGCTTTCAAAAGTCTTGGCACCGCCGTCGTCTGTAAAATATCACCGAGGTGATCTATACGAATAACGAGCAGGTTTCGGGGTGTCACCGGCGTTTGCCCGCGGAGCCTATTCGGCACACTGATCGAGAGAAACCCCACCGCGTCGAGCATTCTCGCCAAAAAAGCTTTGGTCCTGCTTCTAAAAACGTATTTTTTCAAGACGACCCCCAGTACCTGAGAAGCGCCGCGACTGTTTTTAAACCGTCTTTCCAGCCGATCTTTTTTCCTTCACGGTAAGAGCGCCCCTTGTAAGAAACAGGAACTTCAAGAATGGCCTCTCCTCTTTTTAAAAGTTTGGCCGTGAGCTCCGCCTCGATCTCGAAGCCGTCGGATATGAGGTCGATCTCTCTCAACAAATCTCTTCTAACCACTTTGTAGCACGTTTCCATATCGGTGAGCTTCGCGCCGTAAAGCACGTTAGTAAGCTGCGTGAGAAAGTAATTGACGGCTCGGTGCCAGAACGACGTCACCTTTTCCTTTTTAAGAAATCTGGACCCATAAACCACGCGTACGCCACCGAGCTCCAAAGCTCTTACGAGCCTTAAATGATCGATGGGATCGTATTCGAGGTCAGCATCCTGTATCACCACCGCGTCGGCGGATGCCAGGGCGATCCCCGTACGGACAGCCGCCCCTTTGCCGCGGTTCTTTCCATGAAAAGCGAGCTTAAAACCTTCTCGATCCGAATAATGTTCCCGGATATATTGGTCCGTCCCGTCACTTGACCCGTCATCCACCAATATAATTTCTTTGGTCAGCGGCACTTTTTCAACTCTCCCGATAATTTGTGAAATAGTCCCGCGCTCGTTATAGACCGGGATGACCACGGAAAGTCTCATGCGGTGATTTCCCTGAATTTATATAAGACCGTGAGGGCCTCTTCGCCGCCAAATTTTCTCGGTTCGGCGGCCGGTTCAAAACCCAATTTTTTCATGATCTCAATGATCTGTCGGTAGGCCTGGCGGGTCACCTCAGGGTGCATGTTCGCCCCGTCCATGAGCCAGACCACACGATACGCCGATGGGCCCGCCGCGGCAAGGTCGTCGATACGCGCGAAATAGTCCGCCGGGGTTTGAAGCCCCAAACGCTTCCGGTAATAGGACGCCTGCTGTTCAAGGCCGCAGATCGCATCCGAGGCCGCGGCATTGGCATAAACGTAGGACACGAGTCCCCGGTAATCTTCCTTGTGCGCCGGGTCGGTCACGGCGCTGATGGCATATTGAGACCCCTCCAGAGAAACGAAGATCAAAACCGCTAGAACCACCGCGCGCACCGAGCGGGCGCTGATACGCCGCAGGCCGTCCGCCGCTAAAATGAAAAAGAACGGGGCCGCAAAACTAAGGTAACGCGCATCCAGGCGTATCGGATAAAAAATTCCCAAAAAAACGACGGGAAAAAACAGCGTGATCCCGAACAACAGCCCCCATTCGAACTTTTCTCTCCGGAGGCCGAAAAACCCCTTGAGCGCCACCAGTAAAACCGCCAGCGTATTCACCGCGGACACCCAAAAAAACGGCGAGGACTTGAGATAAAAAAATACCCTGTCGATCGTCAACATCGAAAACCGGTATCCCGAACTGAAATGCCAAAAAATTCCCACGATCTTTTTTAAAATAAGCGGCCAGGCAAAATACTCCCTCACGCGGCTCAGATCGAACATGTGCTCCCCAAAAACCGCCTGATAGCCGATCAGACAAAGCGACGGGACGGCGAAGATCAGCATGACCCTTTGGGCATTCCCGAACCCCGTTGGAAGTTTTTTACGGGTC
>JACPXO010000146.1 GCA_016196505.1 Candidatus Omnitrophota bacterium | reverse complement strand
GAATCTCGGTCAGATCACCGTTTTGGGCGGTTTTCAAATGCGCCCGAACATCCATGTAAATGACATCGTGGACCTTTACGCTCTGCTCCTCGAGGCCCCAGAAGAGAAGATCTCCGGCAAGTTTTTTAACGCCGGCTGCCGGAATCACAGCGTGTCGGAGATCGCGCGTCTCGTCAGGGATGTTGTCCGGGAGAAACTGCCCAAAAAAGGCGAGATCAAGATCGAAACGCTGCCCTCCGATGATATGCGTTCCTATCACGTTTCGGCCGGAAAATTAAAAAGAGAACTCGGGTTTTCTCCCAAGCGCAGGATAGAGGACGCGATCGCCGAGATGGTCTCGGCTTTCCACGAGGGGAAGATCCCGAACCCTCTGAACGATCCGCGCTATTACAACGCCAAACTCATGAGAGAAGTCACCCTTGAGTAAAGTCGCGGTGATTGGCAGTAATTCTTTTTCGGGCAGCGATTTCATCGACCTCTTGCTTGAAGACCCGCGTTACGAAGTGGTGGGTTTGAGCCGGTCTCCCGAGAAAAGCGCCCTATTTCTGCCGTATAAGCGGCGGCGGTCGCCCAAGTTTCGTTTCCGCAAGCTCGATATGAACCGGAAGATGTCCGAGATCCTGGGCGTTCTCGATTCGTTCAGGCCCGAGTGGGTCGTGAACTTCGCGACGCAGAGCGAAGTGGCCCCGAGCTGGGAACACCCCGAACACTGGTTCGAAACTAACTGTGTGGCCTTCGCGAAACTTGTCAATCATTTGAAGGATAAAAACTATCTCAAGCGTTACCTCCACATCTCCACGCCGGAAGTCTACGGCCACTGCCGGGGTGCTGTCCGTGAGGACGCTGCCCTAAATCCCAGCACACCCTACGCGGTGTCACGCGTCGCGCAGGACCATTTTTTGAAGATCCTGCACGAGCGTTTCGGATTTCCGGTCGTGACGGTGCGCTCGGCCAACGTGTACGGCGCTCACCAGCAGTTGTGGAAGATCATCCCGCGGTCGGTGATCTACGCGAAAATGGGGCGTAAAATAAAACTGCATGGCGGCGGGAATTCGAAACGGTCGTTCATTCACATCCGTGACGTCTCTAAAGGCGAATTGGCTGTGCTCGAACACGGCCTCGTCGGCTCTGTCTACCACTTGTCGACCGAAAAAGTCCATGAGATCCGGGAAGTGGTGCGCCAAGTCTGTGCGTCCATGGGTCGTTCTTTTAAAGCGGCGACTTGTGAGGCAGGGGAGAGACTCGGCCAGGACAACGCTTATCTTTTGGATATCAGAAAATCCAAGAAAGACCTCGGTTGGTCGCCGTCCGTTTTCCTGGAACAGGGGATTCGTGAAGTCATTCAGTGGGTGGAAAAAAACTGGGAGGCGATCCAAACGGAATCATTAGAATATGCCCACACCCCCTAAAGTTTCTTTTGCGGATCAGAAAAAATCGCCGGCCAGAGCCGTAAAGACCACGCTTAAGAGCTCTTGTTCGGTGTGCGGCGGCGTTTCTCTCGAGAAAGTTCTTAGTTTGCCTGGATTTCCTCTTACCGGGGTCTACGTCGAAAAACCTTGCTCGGGGCGCTTTCCTGATTTTGATCAGGAGCTTATGCTATGCCGCACTTGCGGCCACGCGCAGCTTTCTCGAGTGGTGGATCCCGATTATCTTTATGTCAAAACTTATTCTCACCGGAGCTCCGAGAGCCTAATTTCCATACAAGGCAACGATTTCTTTCTGGGATTTCTTGATCGCATTTCAGACCATCGGAGATTCAAGTCCGTTTTAGAGGTGGGATGCAACGATCTGTATCTGTTAAAAAAATTGAGAAAAAAATGCAGTTCCGGCTGCGGCATTGATCCGATCTGGAGGGGTAAACCCCCCAAGAGTGAGTCGGGTATAAACGTGATCGGGAAATTTATCGAAGAGGTTGATCTAGAAAAAGAGATGGAGGAAAGACCTGATCTTGTGATTTCCGCCCACACCTTTGAGCACATGAACGACCCGCGGGGATCTTTGGAAAAGCTCATGCGTTTTGCCTCGAAAGAGGCGCTCTTTATAGTGGAGGTGCCTGGTTTTGAGTCTCTTTTGGACGGCCGGCGTTTCGACCAGGTGTTCCATCAGCACATTCAGTATTTCAGCGTAGCTTCGTTTTACCGTTTGATCGAGGATCTAGGAGGGAATTGTCTGGGGCATGTTTTTAACAAAGACTACTGGGGAGGGACGCTTCTTGTGGCGTTTTGCAAAAAAGAAAGCGTTTCAGGTCCTGAAAAGTCCCCGCGAAATTTCCAAGCGCCCACCGCTTCTTTCGACAATCCGGCCAGGGACGGCTTGGCTTATCCTGACCTTGTTCCTAGTATCCGCCGGCCTTGGGACGGGCTGAACCTTCAAAATGCCGGTGTTTTGATCACGGCCCTTGACAGTGCGCGCCCTATCCTCAGCCGGCTTCGTACGCTCGAGGCAAAGAAGGCCATTAATCCCTTGGATTTTTTACAAGGAGATCTTTCGTGAAATTGAGAGTGGCTATCTTAGGCAGCGGAAACATCGGAACGGATCTTTTGATCAAAACACTCCGATCGTCTGTTTTGGAATGTGCTCTTTTTGTCGGACGCCACGCCGACTCGCCGGGTTTAATCAGGGCCGGGAGTCTGGGGGTGAACGTGTCCGACCGCGGGATCGACAAGCTTCTCGAAGAGCCCAGGAACTATGACCTCGTGTTCGACGCGACAAACGCCATTGACCATAAACGGCATTGGCCTTTGTTAAAGGATTTGGGAAAAACGGTCATTGACTTGACGCCCTCGCGCGTCGGGAAAATGCACGTTCCCGCCGTGGATGAAAGGACTTCTTTGGACCATCAAAATGTGAACATGGTCAGCTGTGGAGGCCAGGCCTCGGTGCCGCTGGCCTACCTCATCGGGAAAACCCAAAAAAACGTCGAATACATCGAAGTGGTTTCCAGTATCGCTTCGCGCAGTGCCGGGCATGGCACCCGGATCAATATCGATGAGTACGTGGAGACGACGGAAGAAGCCATTCGCGCCTATTCGGGGTGCGGGCGCGCCAAAACCATCCTCATCTTGACTCCGGCAAAACCCGATGTTAATATGCAGGTGACGGTGTCCGCCAAA
>JACPXO010000145.1 GCA_016196505.1 Candidatus Omnitrophota bacterium | reverse complement strand
AGGACAAGGTAGATCCCCGTGTCGCCGAACATTTGGCTCATGAACTTAACCAGCGACAGCTTCACGCGCCGCGGGCAGTCGAGCTTTTCGATCTTTATCCGGTAAAATTCCTGCCAGAAAAGATAATGCTTGGTTTCAATGGGAATGAGCTCACCCAGGATCTTTTGAAGGTCCTCCGAGGCGCGCTCTCTTAACGCCTGGTAGAGGGACAGGTCGAAGAGCTCATCCAGAATAAGCCCCTCGGCAATGGCTTTATTTTCCTTTAGCATCGTCATTTTTATCCTCGATAAACTCATCCTTGTCCAACCCGGAAGCCAATAACGCCGCCGTACATCAGACCCGGTCCGGTTTATACGTCCAACTCACTTACTTAGACATTGATGGCCAGGCTTTTGTTTCAGCATAAGCCGCTTGGGCAAAACGCATACCTAGAGACCGAAGCGCCTCTTTGCCGCGAACTGTCAAATCGGTAAGAAATAAAAATTGTTCCCGGCTTTCATTCACATAAGCCTTCACGCGGTAGTGAGTGCCCCAAGGTTTCTCGAGAACAATGACCGTGACAGGCGATTCGGGCTTCCGATAGGAACTGGTTTGGGCGACCTCTTCCAAGCGCTTGCGAGCGAGAGAAGCATCATGATCAGGATTCAAATAGAAATTAGCGACGCACAACAAGCTGCGATTTCCGCTGGAGGCATTGAAAATATTGGTGGACCAAAAATTCGCGTGCGGAATAATGACTTCCGTGTCGTCGGGGGTTACGATCCACGTGGCCCGTCCCCGAATGGACTTCACTTCCCCATAAATCCCGTCGACTTCTATCCAATCGCCGGGTTGATACGTATTCTCCAATACCGTCGCCAATCCCGCCGCAAGACTGGAACCGTAATCCTTGAGCGTGAAAGCCAGAGCCAAGCCCGCGCTCACCACCAAAGCGACAATATTCCGGAATGTGGGTTCTACGAGAATTGGCACAACCACGACGACCGCTCCGATGCCCACAAGCAGCCGAACAATCGGAAGCAAACGTAAAATCGAAAGACGCAAGTGAGGAGAAGTTTTTTCAGCCAGACGAAGAATAAACCATCGGATGACAAATGAAACCAACCGGGCCAGAATAAATACCGCCAAAATAAGAAGCACATCCTGCCAGAAAATTTTTCTCAGCATGCTCCACGCATTAAAGTTTTCGTTCATGATCAAAGTCCTCCGGAAAGGCCATCGGCGGGATCGGTCGGAGCCACATCGCTGTCCGCGGTGACAGGATCTACGTCCGCTTCGAGGCCTGCTGTGGCTTCGCTCTCGGCGGGAGCATCGGTGGCAACAACCGCGGTGTCAAGAGTGGCGTCCACCAGGGATTCATTCACAGTCGTCGTGAGATCTTCTCCCGCGACAGTGCCGCTTTCTATCGCCGTGATGTCTGTGGATGCCGCATCCGTTGTGGCAACAGCGTTCGCGTCAAGGAGACTGTCGGCGTTTGTGTCAACGGCAAGATTTGCGTCAACGGCTGGACTGTCCCCGCTCAGATCCGCGCTGGCATCAAGATTGATAATGCTGTCACTCGTGCCTCCGCCGCCGGTAGGTTCTGTGACAGGTGGTTCTGTTGAACCTTCCTGAGAAGTTCCAGTGTCGGTGCTTCCTTCAACGACTGTTCCGGCGGCAGTCCCTCCGTTAACGGTCTTTTGAGTGGGCACCGAAGCGGTCACGCGCGTATCCATCGAAGGACTTAAATTTCCACCGGGAACGACATGCCCCTGGTTCTTACCCCCGCCTCCTTGAGGCGGAAGAGGCCGGCTTCCTTCCACCATTCCACCGATGGCCTGATCGATCGCGACTTCTCTTGAGTCTACGGTATTTTCCGCGGCGAAAGAGATGAGCTGCTGATTCGAGAGAAAAATAAAAGTCAAAATAACGAATGAATGATTTTTCATATTGAAAATACAACCTCCACACCCGCGAGTTGCCGGTCCCTCTCATAGAAACCATTGTCATTTTCAGAACGGATATAACGATAGAATCCCCGGGTCGCGAGATCGGGCTTCCAATGATAAGTGAGGTCGGCATACACATCCGTTCGCAAATCACGGCGTTCATTAAGATCAAGCGGCGAAAGAGAAGAAAAATCAGGATAGGTGCCGTAATCAAGCCCGGTTGAAACATCAAAAGTCACGGGCCCCAGACAGTCTAAAGGACCATGGACGCCAAGGCGCGTGAGAGACCCTCCGCGCTTGAAATTATCTCCACGGGTGTCCGCAAAGCTTATCTCTTCTTTCACAAAGAAATAGGTTCTGAAATCTTTGGCCGTATAAAAATATTGCACGACACCCAAACCGCCGCGGGTTCCATCGCGGGAGCTGATAGACGGGATGGAGCCGTCATTTCTATAACCGGAATAGGAAACCCTTGTGTAGACGTGGGTCTTGGTTTTTTTCCAGAAAGATGTTTCCAAACTCAAAAGAAGACGGTTCACCGTAGAAAAAATATTGCTGCGCAACCAATTGGTTTTAAAATCATACCTTGCGCCAAAAAGAACGGCCCGGCCGCCCAAGAAAGCGCGTTTTTTGGCATTCAAGGCAAATCCTTGTGAATTAAAATCCACCTGATTCGCGCCTCGGTCATGCAATAGCGCCTGACCGATGTAAAGCGCATCCACGCGCATGTCTTTTTCCAATATCACAGGATACCCAACGCTGAGATTCACAGGAAAATCAACACCGTCTTTTTTGGATCTCGAGGCTAACCCGCTCTCACTGGGAACCAAAAGAGGATTGCTGTCATAATAAGCGCCTGTTTTACCGACAAGATAAGGGCGCCGCTCCACTTTTTTAATCACATTCTTTTTCATTTGGCGAACGCGGGTCAACTGCGCCTGGGCCCAGTGGCGGTAATTCTCCGAACCGCTGTTTTCTACCACCCAACGAAGTTCTTCGACCGCCTTGTCCGGCTTTCCGTCACGGGCATAGGCCAACCCAAGAAAAAGATGCGTCGGCACATGGTTTGGATTTTCAGACAGGATCTTTCGGTAAACGGCAATGGCTTCCTTGCGACGATTCAATTTATCCAAGGTTAACGCGCGATAACGCAAAAGGAGAATATCGTCGGGATGCTTTTTAAGCAGACTATCCAACACGTTGAGCGCTTGATTGAATTCCTGCTTTTTGAAAAATTTAGAAAAATCGCTCGAAAGAAACTCTTCTTTAGAAAGAAGCGGCGCTTTTTCTTTCGCGAAAACATTTGGGGTTAGGAAATCAGCGGAACCGGCCAACGGAAGGCCAAACAAAAACAGCACTGTGAGAATCAGTGAATTTCTTTTATATCTCAGGAAATTCCTTTTATTTAAAAAAACTCACGTCTGCTCATTGTGCCACAAATGAAGCATTATTGTACAAATTAAAATTCCGATCCTCATCGTTAAGACGTGACTAATTTCTGATGTCTTATTATTTCTTTGCCATTTGGGCGAAAAAAGCCTCGGCGCCTTTGCGAATCTCGTCGTTACTCAAGTCTCGCGTGTGCGTGGCAATCATCCACGAGTAGCCGAACGGGTTCATCGCCCATCATCACAATCGAATCACCAATCCGCATCGTCGCGTGCATGATACCGCGTCCGCTTAGGTTCGGAAAAACATCCAGCACTTTAGCCCCAAAGGCTTTTTTATAAAAATCGATGGCCTTCTGTGAATCTTTGAATGTAAAACTTGGTGTGACTGCGTGATATCCTTCAGGAATTGGTTTGCTCATGACTTTCTCCTTTTTACCTTTGCTGTTTACTACCTCCCCGGGAATATCCCAGGGAACCCTCGGGTGGTCGTAGGGACCCCTGATCTGTTCAAAATGTGCGGTTTCGTTTCAAAAAACGGTCAAAAATGCCACTCGGCTAGATAAGTGTCAGTCGTTGAATCTTGAAACATCGCGTCAACTTTCAACGACTGACATCTTTCCATTCAAGCTTTTTTGAATTAGGGCTCAGATACGAGGCGCGAGGAAGCGAGCGCGGAGACGCTATGATAATAGCGCCGCACAAGCAAGCGACTGAGCAACGATGTAGATGAGCTCCTAATTCAAAAAAGCTCCCTGGCCAGGACTCGAACCTGGGACATGCTCGTTAACAGCGAGCCGCTCTACCAGCTGAGCTACCAGGGAAAACTTGTGCAACACTAAAAACCAAAAAGGACACGTTTCGCGTGTCCTTTTTTCGGCTCGAATCGACTTAGCTTGACGCTAGATCAATCCGCGCCGCTGGTATTATTATTGGAAACCGCTAAATAAAAGCTCATGAAACTTCCGGTCACGACTATTCCCAAAAATCCATTTAAGACACTGCTGACCAGGGCGAAGATCGCTTTAAAAACCAGCCCTTGGGCCGCGGACAAAAGCCCGAACACGATCCCCGTCACAAGCCCTATCGCGAACCCGATGAGGATGAGGATGGCGCCGATGCCGAGTATCTTCAAAATATTGGCGCGGACAAGCTGGATACTTTCTTTAAGGGCAACCATGGCCTTATGGTCTCTGGCCACTACCCCGTACGGCGCGAGGAACAGCAACAGCGCCGCATAAATCCCGACGCCGGCTATCACGACGGCGAGGATCACCCCGATCACGTTGTTCAGAAAAGCCGTCACGAGTGCTGCCACGAGAACGAACGCCACCACGATCGCGGCGATGATAAGCCCCAAAATAAAAAGCGGCGCGTAGTACTTCGCGCCGGACGCCGTAAACCCGCTCAAAGCCGCGGACCCTGATTTCACGTGGTCGCGGATATACCCCAAAGACCCCGCCTGCATGAAAATGCTGGCGAGGATAAAGAGAATACTTGCGATGACGATACCGGCCGAGAACTGCACCGGAGGCGCCGGGGTTTCAAGATTGGGAGCGATATAAAGGTTGATGAGATTCCACACAAAGCTAAAGAGGGACAAAACGACGAGTAGATCCAGACTGTGTCTGGCGACAGAAAAGCCCTTTTTAATGCTCTCTATGATCCCCATGATCTATATCCCCTTTTTTTAAAAGCAATTACGAAAAAACCGGCGCTTTAAGCGATAGAGTAACAAACCCCCTAGGGGGTGTCAAGGTCGAAAATCAAACTTCCTGCCTTTGCCGCATGGCGCGCGAAAGCGTCGCCTTATCGACAAACTCAAGGGCACTCCCCACCGGCACGCCATGCGCGATGCGCGTGACCTTGATTTTTAGCGGTTTGATGTGTTTGAGGAGGTATAGCGCCGTGGCGTCCCCCTCCGTGTCGGAACTCGTGCCGAGGATGACTTCCTTTACCCCGCCTTTTTTCAAACGCTCCATGAGTTCCTTGATCTTCAGGTCCTTCGGGCCCACCCCCTCGAGCGGCGATAGCGCCCCGAGCAAGACATGGTAAATCCCCTGATAATCCCCCGCCTTTTCGATCGCCACGATGTCCCGCGGGTCCTGCACGACGCAGATGAGAGAGTGGTCGCGCGCGGGATCCGAGCAGATATGGCAGAGAGGCGGCTCGCTTAAACTAAAGCAATCCTTGCAATAATGGGTGCTTTCCTTGACTTTGAGAATGAGTTTGGAGAGAGTTTCCACCTCCTCGTGGGAGGCGCCGAGGACATAAAACGCGTAGCGCTCGGCCGTCCGCGACCCGACTCCCGGCATTTTGGCAAATGCCTCGACAAGCCGCACCATCGATTCGGGATACATGGGGTCAGCTCCTGACGATGCGCCCGCCGAAAAGGTTCATGGCCGACTTGATGACGTTTTGGGCGTTGGGGTCGGGCGGCGCGGCGGGGGTCTCATCAGGCGCCGGGGAGGCCGCGTAAGTTTTACCCGAGAGCTCCTTCACGGACTGGAACTCCACCCGCACGGGCTCGTCCAGGAGAGTCGTGAGATGTTTTTCGATGAGTTTTTTATTGCCGTCCACTTCGAGCGTCTCGCGGTGAAAAGAAAGTTTGTCGGGGAATAAGATGCGCGCGACCCCCCTCGCGAAACTGCCGGGCTCGCCTTCCTCCAAATAAGTCGCGACGGAAATTTTTTCGTTCTTCAAAAGTTTGATGAGCGCCGGCCACACGGCTTCGAGAGAAAGCGCCGGTCTTTCGGGCTCCACGTCCGCGCCGTCCGCGAGGGCGTCCAGGGACTCATCGTCCGGCGCACGAAGATGCAAGGGCTCTTTTTTCTCCGGGACCCGCGGCGTTGATACCTGTGGGGGTGTCGCGGCCGGAGTCCTTTCAGCACCTGGAGTCCGGCGGGGCAGGTTCTTAAGTTCCTCCAAAATTTGTGAGATGTCCTGCATGGGGGCGTGATGCGCGAGCTTCACGAGCGCTATTTCCAAGGGAACGCGTTTCATCTCAAAGCGCTTGAGCGTCTGGAGCGCGTGCGCGATGACACTGAAAAAATAAAAAAGCGCCTCTTTCGAAAAAAGCCCGTGCTGGTTTTTCAGGGCCTCACGATAGGACTCGGTGGCGTCAACCAGGTCCACGAGTTTCTCCGACACTTTGAGGAAGAGAAGGTTCCGGATGTGCTCGAGGAATTTTTCGAGGAAGATCGAGGGGTCTTTCCCTTCGTTCAAGACGCGGTCCAAAAGATGCAGGGCCTCCGCGGCGTCCTTTTTCCCAAGTGCCTCCATCAGCTCCACGAGACGCTCTTCCTCTAGAGACCCGAGTGCTGTGGTGACCTGGCTCCGTGTGATCTTTCCTTCCGAGGAGGCGATCATCTGGTCCAAAATGGACTGGCTGTCGCGGAGCGAGCCGTCGGCGGCCTTGGCGATGGTAAAGAGCGCCTCCTCATCGACTTTGATCTTTTCTTTCTTGCAGATCTCCTCGAGGGTGGACACGATACGGGCGATCGGGATCCTCCGGAAATCAAAACGCTGACAGCGAGAAACTATCGTCGCGGGGACTTTGTGCGCCGCGGTGGTGGCAAAGATGAATTTCACGTGCGCCGGCGGCTCCTCGAGGGTTTTGAGGAGGGCGTTGAAACCGTCCGCCGTGATCTGATGCACTTCGTCAATGATGTAAATTTTGTATTTGCCGAGGGCCGGCGCGAACTTCACGTTTTCCCTGAGCGCGCGGATCTCGTCGATGCCGCGGTTCGAGGCGCCGTCTATCTCGAAGACGTCGAGCGAGCGCGCGTGTTCGATCTCAAGGCAGGTCTGACACTCCCCGCACGGGGTCGGCGTCGGGCCGTTCTTGCAGTTCAGGGCCTTGGCGAAGATGCGCGCCATGGAGGTTTTGCCCACGCCGCGCGGGCCGGTGAAAAGATAGGCGTGGCCGATGCGCTTTAAACGGATGGCATTCTTGAGGGTGGTGACGAGAGGGTCCTGGCCGATCACCTGCTCGAAAGTCTTGGGCCTGTACTTTCTGGCGATGACAAGATAGGGTGGATTGTTTCCCATAGCTCATAATCTATTCGATAAGACAGGGTTTCGCAAGCGATATCTCCGAAAAGCCCTTGTGACCGGTGTCACAGTTTTTTCTCAAGTCTAAGGGTAAGCTCTTAAGAAAAGTAGAGCCCTACGCGTGGGCCGTGTGAGACAGCGCCTGTGCCTCACGTGCAAAAACTCCTCTGTCGACGGGGAAAAATGCTGGGTTCGGGACTGCCTGGACTGCGCGCCGGATAGGTACTTGCCGCTCGTGCTCGAGGCGATAGAAAAAGTCCAGTCGGCTCTCGCCGCCTCTAAAAACTAACCCTTCGAATATTTCTTTAAGAGCGTTCCTGTCAAAAATGTAAGTTCGGCCGCGAGGTAATACATCACCAAGGTCATTCCCCCTGAGCCAAAGCCATAGCTGTGCAGTCCGCGGCCGAGCACGAAATTCACCCCGTACCAGGTCATCAAGACCAGCAAAAAACCGAGGATGGAGCTCACCGCCATCCAGTAGCCATTGATGAGTTTTGAATACCTGAGATGCACGACCACGAGATACCCCAGAAACGTAATGAGCGCCCAGGTTTCCTTGGGGTCCCATCCCCAAAACCGCCCCCAGGATTCATTGGCCCAGACGCCTCCGAGGACAGTGCCGACGCCAAGAAGCAGTACCCCCACCTGGATCACGCGGTAGATGAGGTTCGCGGACGTATCCGCGGCGGTTTTTGAAAGTTTTCCCCGCCACTCGAGGATGAGATGCCGGTGGCCCAAACCCATCGCCAACCCAAAGACGCCGTAACTCGACACGATCGTGAGGACATGGATGGTCAGCCAGTAGTTACTCCTGAGCACCGGCACCAACACCTCGAGGTTGGAGTCGAGGGGCAAAAGCGTCCCATAGATCATGATGAGCGCGCTGATCGCCGCGCCTACCGAAGCGAAGGTGAGATTTTTCTTTATGAGTGAAAATAGGCAAGCCACCACCATGAGCGCCCAGTTCATGTAAACCATGGACTCGTACATGTTCGAAACCGGAGGGCGTTCAAGGATGAGGATACGCAAAACCAGCCCAAAAGAATGCAAAAAGAGCGCGGCGGCCAAAAAGAAAATGCACAAGGCCCGCCCGGTCCTCGACTTTCGATAGGCCGTGATCACCACAAAAGCCAAAAGATAAGCGACCCAGGACCCTTGGAACGGTTGTGACGCAAAATAGCAGATCTCAAGCCCTATCTTGTGGCGAAAGCGGCCGCCGGTGGCTTCGTGCGTGTCCTCGATCCAGCGCCTGGTCTCCTGGGTGAACTGATCGTACTGTTTCGTTCCGTAGAGCTCGACGAGCTTATGAAAGCCAGCGCCGCGCGGGCCGGGGTCTTCGTGAGGCGACAGCCACCGGTTGTCTTTCTCATCGCCCGGGATGACCTTTAAAGACTCCCACTCCGTAAGTTCTTTTACCAAAATCATGCGTTGAAAAAGGGTCTCGGCGTCCTGCTCGAGCTTAAGAGGCCTCTCATCGTTGTCCCGTTTCACTTGGGAATGACGAACCAGCGATTCGATCGTGGCGGCGCCGGGGATGATCTCTTCATAAGAGAAATCAAACCGGTCTTGAGGCAACCCGAGTTTGGCGGACAGCTCCTTCGAAGACATGCGAATCCAGGGGATCTGCGCCGCGCCTTCCTTAAGATAAAGCGCCTTGAGGACGAGCGCCACCGGCGACTCGTGATGCCAGTTTTTTTTGCCGGAAATCGTCTCAACGGTTTGCCGACAGAAAGCGTCGAAGGATTTCACCCGTCCGTTGTGCTGGATCGCGATGGACCGGGCCGCGTCCGCGGCAGATCCGCTGAAACCCAACGCCGGGAAACCACCAACAAGAAGAAAAGACAGGGCAAGCCCACGGACGAACGTTTTCGACGTGTGGTTCATATCAGCTCCTTGAAAGTGAGGAAAAAGGTTTGACCCAAAACACGAGCGCTACTCCGATGAACAACACGATCGTGCCTCCATAGATCAACCCGATACCTGGATTCTTGGCGATGGTGAATATCGAGGTCTCCCCGACCTCCGGGTCCTGCGAAAACGAGGATTGAAAGATCCGGTAGCCCTTGTAATCCAGGGGCTTGTTCATGCTGATGGTCCGGCGCAGCATGACGCCTGCCTCAGGGTCCTCGAGCGTCACATCACTCTCATAAGACGCGGCGGACTGGGTCCCCGGGTAGTCGACTTTTCGAAAGTCATGAAAAGAAAGCGTGAAAGGGACCGGCGCGGAATTTTGCCGCAGAGCGACTAAAACCAAACCGTCCGAAAGATGAAAATGCCCGGGCGTGCCTATAAAGATCCAATCCTCCGCCGCCGTTTTACCGTTGTCCAAGAGCATCGCGCGAAGGGCCGGCCCTTCACTGGTTCTTTTATCGGCGCGCACCGCGGTTTTCCCTACCACGGCCCGCTCGGCGAGCGTTTCCACCGTGAAGGAAAAATCCATCCAGCCCGTGGGGTAAGTTTCCCCCGCTTCTATTTTACCTCCGGAGGAGCTCTTTTTGGAACGCGCTTCATACGCCCATGCCTCGCCCGCCGCGGACGGCGAGAAAAACGTGAGCGAAGGCCTGCCCGAACCGGCCTCTGGCGCAACAAAATTGACAGAGTAGCTTGAGCCGGCGCTCTTGCCGTGCAGTGATTCAAAATCCGGATAAGCGGCGAACTTTATGAACGATTCCTTTTTGCCGTCGGGGGTGATGAGGTTGAAAAGAACAGCCGGGTTGTGGGGCTCATCCGACACACTGATAAGTTTTTGCCCTTCGTCCACCCGGGCGTCCGGGTAATAACGCAGGTCCGTTATTTTGACGTTTAGCGCCCCCAGACGCGCCTCGGACGGGGTCTCGACGGAGATCATGAGGGACTCGGTTTTGCCGGACTTTGAATCCCGGATCTTCAACGTGGGTTTATCCACCGCTTCTGTGTCGGGCCGCCGGGAATCGGATCTTTGCAAAAGGATCTCGGCCGGCCCCATGTCCGCGCGATGAGCCGAGGGCTTATAAGGATGCTGCTCGACAAGCCAGATAGATTCCTCAAGCCCCGCGATCTGGCTGGTCAACTTCAGACGGATCGCGGCATTGGGCTCTCCGTCCTTCGATTCTTTGATCAAAAACTCCCGCTTGGCCTCGTCCAACCACCCGTCCGCTTTGAGGATAAAACGGCCGTCCGTCCCCACCGCTAAACTTTTTTTCTTTTGAAGCTCGTCCAGACTGAACAAGTGGGATTTTTCGTCCGGCGTCTTCACC
>JACPXO010000137.1 GCA_016196505.1 Candidatus Omnitrophota bacterium | reverse complement strand
TTGGGGACACGTTGGCCGTGATCCACAGCCGTCTCACTCAGTCCCGCCGCGTCGAGGAATGGCACCGTTTGAGAAAAGGTGAGGCCCGGGTCGTGATAGGCGCCCGCTCGGCGATCTTTAGCCCCGTTCAGGATTTGGGGCTCATCGTCATCGACGAAGAACAGGAATCCTCCTATAAACAGGAAGACACGCCGCGTTACCATGCCCGGGAGGTCGCCGAGGCGCGGGCGCGTCTGGAAAATGCGGTCGTGGTGATCGGTAGCGCTACGCCGTCGCTGGAGACGTATTTCCGGTCGGAGGAAAAAAAAGTGGAGCGCGTGTACTTGCCCGAACGCATCGAGAAGCGGCCTTTGCCTGCGGTGGAGGTCGTCGATATGCGGCAGCAGCCGCATTTAAGAACAGAGCGTATTTTTTCGACGGTGCTTGAATCCAACGTGAAAGAATGCCTCGCCAAAAAAGAGCAGGCCATGCTACTGCTCAACCGGCGTGGGTTTTCGACCTATCTCCACTGCGTGACCTGCGGGTATGTCATGACCTGCAAAAACTGCCGGATCAGTCTCGTTTATCATTTTGACAAGGGAAACCTTTTCTGCCACGTTTGCCACTATGCAGGAACGCCTCAGCGGCTTTGTCCCGGCTGTCAAAAAAGCTATCTCCACTATTTTGGGATGGGGACTCAAAAAGTCGAGGCCGAGGCCAAGCGTCTTTTTCCCGGCGCCCGGATAGGACGGATGGATTCGGACTCCACGTCACGGAAGGACGCCCACGAGATCATTTTGAGGGCCTTTAAGAAAAGAGAGATAGATCTCTTGATCGGCACGCAAATGATCGCCAAAGGCCACGACTTTCCCAATGTGTCGCTGATCGGCGTGATCTCGGCCGATACGGCCCTGCATTTGCCGGACTTTAGGGCCGCGGAACGGACCTTTGACCTTTTGACTCAGGTGGCGGGCCGCGCCGGAAGAGGGGATATCCCCGGGAAAGTGATCGTGCAGACCTATGTGCCGAATCATTATTCGATCCAGAGCGCCAAGGATCATGATTATCATGAGTTTTATCACAGGGAAATACAGTTCCGGAAGGAGCTTCGTATGCCGCCCTATTCCCATTTAGTCAAGGTGATCTTGAGTGGACGGCTGGAGAAAGAGGTTGTCCGGAAGAGCTTGGAGCTGGCCAAACGCATCCCCTCCGCGTCTCCCGGAGCCGTTTTGGATGTGATGGGGCCGGCCCCGTGCTTGGTTTCGAAAGAGAGAGGGCTCTATCGCTGGAATCTCTACCTCAAGGGCGTGACGGCCGAAGCGGCGGTCGAGGCGTTGAAAAAAGCCTTGGAGGGCTTTGCGAAGTCAGGCATTCTTTTGACCATCGATGTAGACCCTCAATAACAATTTTGTTAAGATGAACAGTAAACGCACGAGGAAGACATGGCTGTGTTGAAATTGACGACGTTTCCCGACAAGATCCTTAAGGTAAAGACGCGCGAGGTGCTTCGGGTGACGGAGGAAGAAAGACGCTTGGCCAAGGATATGATCGAGACGATGTACGCGGAGCGGGGAGTGGGCTTAGCCGCGAATCAGGTAGGGGTGTCCAAACAGCTATTCGTGGCCAGCGCCGACCAGGTGCGTGGGAAAGAAATGGTCTTCTTAAATCCCCGGATCATCCGTAAGCAGGGGACGGTCAAGGAGTTCGAGGGCTGTCTCAGTGTGCCGGAGTGTTACGAACCCGTGAAACGGTCCAAGCGGGTCTGGATGCGCGCGATGACTCTGGAGGGTAAAGAGGTGGAGGTGAAGGCCGACGGGCTCCTGGCAAGGATTTTTCAGCATGAAATAGACCATCTGAACGGGTTTCTTTTTATCGATCGCCTGGGACTGATCAAGAGCCGCTTGACTCGCCGAGCCCTTTTAAAAAGAGCGGCCCGGCCCCGCGCGTGAATTCGGCTGACTTATGAAAATTGTTTTAATGGGCACCGGGGCTTTTGGCGTTCCCGCGTTCACGGCGGCGGCGTCCAACCATGAAATTCTCGGGGTGCTGACCTCTCCGGATAAGCCCCGGGGAAGAAACCTCAAAGTGTCGCCTTCGCCGGTGAAGGTGTGGGCCGAGCGGCACAAGCTCTCTCTTTTCCAGCCGGCTGACATTCACTCAAAAGAAAGCGAAGAACTTCTGAAGAGCTTCGGCGCCGACATCTTTTTGGTGATCGCGTACGGCCATATTTTATCCAAAAGCATCCTGTCCCTGCCGCGCCTCTTGGCGCTTAATCTTCACGCGTCGCTTCTGCCGCGATACCGGGGGGCTGCGCCGATTCATTGGGCGCTCTTGAACGGCGACGATCGAACCGGGGTGAGTCTCATCCGCATGACCGAAAAGCTGGACGCGGGCGACATCGTGCTTCAGAAAGAAACGCCGGTTGAGCATGGGGACGACATTTTTTCTTTGAGGGACCGTTTGTCCCTGATGGGGGCCGAGGTCGTCGCGCAGGCGCTGGATTCCATACAAAAAGGGAAGGCGGCGTTCACTCCTCAGGAACAGTCTCTTGTGACCCAAGCGAGGAAATTGACCAAGGAAGACGGCCGGCTCGATTGGGGGGAGAGCGCTGTAAAGATCTGGAACCACGTGCGCGCGCTCAAGGATTGGCCCGGCAGCTATTCTTTTTATGAAAAGGACCGGATCTCGATCTTATCGGCGGAACCGGTGTCTCCGCCTTTTGGGGAAGCGGCTCCGCCGGG
>JACPXO010000151.1 GCA_016196505.1 Candidatus Omnitrophota bacterium | reverse complement strand
CTTAAAGTCACCGCGCCCAGACTCGAAAAAATGTCGAGAAGCCGCAAGTCATCCGCGTTAAAGGCCTGAGGCCTCGAGGCGCTGACCCGGACGACTCCCAACACCTTTTTTTCCGTCATGAGTGGGCTGACGCACAGAGAGCGTATCCGCCCCTCTCCCGTTTCTTCCTCGTGAGGAAAACGAAAATCCGTCTTCACGTCCTCCACCATGAGCCCCTGGGATTTTTTCATGACCCAGCGGTCAAAAAGGGTGCCATTCTTTTCTTTCACCACAACCCCGCCGGGACGGACGCTCGCCACGAGACTCAATTCCTGCTGGGCCGGGTCCACCAGGTAGAGAACCGTCTGGTCCGCCTGATCCAGCGCATCCGCCGCCTCTTGGGTGATCTTTTGCGCGGCGCCCTCCAGCGTTTGCATACCTTTCAGCTCCTCGGAGAAACGGTGCAGGTCCATGAAGCGCCCCATTTTTTGTTCAAGGGATTTTTTGAGGACTTTTTTCTTGCCGATGGCCTCGGCCGCGGCGTGGACGTCTTCGAGAAGTTTCTCTCTGAGGATCTGTTTGTCGCTCGTGGTTTTCTGGGTTTTTTGGAGAAATAGGACGACCGTGACGAACAGGACGGAATACAAAACAAGCTGAAGGAAGATCGCGGGTTCTTTGGCGCTAAGGCCGACGTACAAAGCCAAAAGCGCCGATAAACCGCTCAACACCGCGGCGGCGGGCGGGCCCGAGAACGCCCAGGAAAGGGTAAGGATGAGGAGCGAAACATAAAATTGCGCCGCGACCCACTGGTGCGTGAGGTAGAGGTCCAGCCGCAGGATAGGAAAAGACGCGAGAAAAACAATGACCCAAAGGAGAAAGGCTATGGGGGCAATCAAAAAAGGCGGCAGAAGCGCCTCCCGGATCAGTAAAGCACGGACTGTTCGGTGTTGATATCGAAGAAATGCGCCTTGCTCATGTCGAAGACCAGGTCCAGATCCTGGTTCACCCCGGGCCGCACATGGCCGGACACCCGCGCGATAAAAGCATTGGAACCTGCCCGAAGGTAGAGGTACGCCTCGGCGCCCATCGGTTCGACCACTTCGCAGGTGGCTCTCACCGTATTTTCGGGCGACGCCTCCGACGCAAAAAGTTTATCGTAAACGTCCTCGGCACGTACGCCGAAAATAATGTCCTTGTTTTCATAGGGAGCGATCTTGGGGATCATCGAATCGACGACCCGCACACGAAACGGTCCGTTCTGAAAATAGTACCTATTGTTCAAGTGGACGATGACACCGGTCAGAAAATTCATCGGAGGGCTCCCGATAAATCCGGCGACGAATTTATTGGTCGGCCGGTCATAGAGCGTGATCGGGTCCGCCACCTGCTGAACGGACCCGTCCCTCAAAACCACGATCCGGTCCCCCATCGTCAGCGCTTCGGTTTGATCATGCGTCACGTAAACGATCGTGGCTTGAAGACGCTGGTGAAGTTTTTTGATCTCCGTCCTCATCTGCACGCGGAGCTTGGCGTCGAGATTGCTCAAAGGTTCGTCGAATAAAAACACGAGGGGCTTGCGGACAATGGCGCGGCCGAGCGCCACGCGCTGACGCTGTCCGCCCGAGAGTTCCTTGGGTTTGCGGTCCAGAAGCTTCTCTATCCCCAGGATCTCGGCGGCGTCATGGACACGGGTTTCGATCTCATGCTTGGGATACTTGCGGAGTTTCAGGGCGAACGCCATGTTTTGAAAAACGGTCATATGCGGGTAAAGCGCGTAGTTCTGAAAAACCATCGCGATATCCCGGTCTTTCGGCGGGACATCGTTCACCAGTTTATTGCCGATGAAAATCTTTCCCTTGGAAGCGTCCTCGAGGCCCGCGATCATGCGCAGGATGGTGGTCTTGCCGCAGCCGGACGGGCCGACGAGCACCACAAACTCGCGGCGTTCGATCCCCAGGGTCACGTCCGCCACGGCCTGGATGCTGTTGGGGTAGACTTTCGCCACGTTGACTAAACTGACTTGAGCCATAAAAATTTTTCCTATTTAAAAAATTCGATAAATTGCAGCAACGCGGATTTGAGTTGGCGGCGGTGAACGATCCTGTCGATCATGCCGTGCTCCAACAAAAACTCGGAGGTTTGAAAACCGGCCGGAAGTTTCTGGCGAATGGTCTGTTCGATGACCCTCGGCCCCGTGAATCCGATCAGCGCCCGCGGCTCGGCGAGAATGACGTCCCCGAGGGACGCGAAACTGGCCATGACACCCGCCATGGTCGGGTTCGTCAAAACGGAAATGAAAAGCTGCCTGGCCTCATGGTGCCTGGCCAGGGCCTGGGAGGTCTTGGCCATCTGCATGAGCGACAGCATCCCCTCGTACATGCGCGCGCCGCCGCCGGACCCGGACACGATGGCCAGCGAAATCTTCTCTTCGGTCGCGAATTCTATTAAACGCGTCAGTTTTTCACCGACCACCGAGCCCATCGAACCCATGATAAACCGCGAGTCGGTCACGCCGAGCGCCAGGCGTTTCCCCGACAAAAGCCCTTCGCCGGTGATGACGGCGTCCAAAAGCCCCGTGGCCTCTCTGTCCTCCTTGAGCTTGCTGACATAGGATTTGGGGCCTTTGAACTTGATGGGGTCTGAGGCAACCATGTGCCTGTCCATTTCCTTGAAGGTCCCCTCATCGATCAACTGAGCGACGCGTTCGTGCGCGGAGAGAGTAAAATGGTAGTCGCACTTCGGACAGACCTTGAAATCCTCTTCCAAGGTCTTATTGTAGATGATCTCGCCGCACTCATCGCATTTGGTCCAGAGACCCTCGGGAATATCGCGGCGCCGGAGGATGCGTATAGTGCTGACTTTGGCCCGGGTTTCAAACGGTGACATAAGGACCTACTTTTTCCCCTAACTGCTTGTCCATGAAGGGGCTATGTTAGCACAGCCCACTCCCATGTTCAAGTTTGCCTTTAGTTAGCCGCACCTCCCCACAAGCCACCAGAGAACCTTCTCTATCCACCGGCATT
>JACPXO010000133.1 GCA_016196505.1 Candidatus Omnitrophota bacterium | reverse complement strand
TATCCAGTTTTCTTAAAGAGCCAAAAAGACGGGCGGCCGCCTCCGTGAGATCTCGGGTGGGGCTCAAAACTTCGACGCTTTCAAACAGCGCGGTCTCTTTCTGCCCCGCGAACGAAAGAAGCCCGAGGCGAGGCCAGGAAACCTTTTTCTCCTCAAAAACTTTGTGGACCTGGGCCAATTCTTTCACAAATTCCGCGTAGGAATCTTCCACAAGCCACAAACCCGTCCACGGGGCATAGTGGCTCCTGGCAAGGCCGGGCGACTCACACACGCCCTCATCCGGGCCGGCCGATTCGGAAACGGGAAGTATTCTCAAAAGTTCTTCCTTAGAAACCCCTCCGGGTCTAAGAAGCACCCCCTTGCCGCTCTCGATCTTCAGCACCGTCGACTCGATGCCCACTTCCGTGAGACCGCCGTCCAGGATGAGATCTACGACTCCCCCCAGATCCTCCAGCACCGCCTGAGCGGAAGTAGGGCTCGTATAGCCGTAAAGGTTGGCGCTTGGCGCCGCGATGGGCCGGCCGAAACACTCGATCAAAGTCAAGGCATGACGGTTTTTCGGCATCCGCACCGCCACCGTAGACAGGCCCGCCGTGACAATGTCCGGCACGTTTTCCGTCTTTGGCAAAACCAACGTGAGCGGACCCGGCCAAAAACGGCGGATAAGCTCTTCGGCGGACGGAGGGACCGCTTGCCACAACCGCCGGACCTCTTGAGGGTCACCGACGTGAACGATCAAAGGATCGAATTGAGGCCTTTTCTTGACCTCGAACACACGGCAAACCGCGGCGGTGTTGAAGGCGTCCGCCCCGAGACCGTACACCGTCTCAGTCGGGAAAGCAACAAGACCTCCTTTTTTAAGAAGAGACGCGGCGGCCTCGATATTCCGAGGGTCACTAGCGCTGACTATTTTGGGCGAGGCCATGGAAACCGGTTACCGCTCAAAGCGGTTTTCTGAAAGCTTGGAGAGAACGCGGTGAAAAGGAAAATTCTTGCCGGGACATTCGGTGGGCCTGCCTTTGATATCCTCATGACGGCGTATGTTTTTGAGAGGGACCCCATACTCCTCCTGAAGCACCCGGATCAATTTGACCATAGAATCAAACTGCGCGTCGGAAACTTTCTGGCGGTTAAAATCCCCGACGAGACAGATCTGGATATCGTACGGCCGGTTGGCCTTCACCTGCTTTTTCCACCGCCAACCCACCTCAATGTCCCCGTCCCGGGTCCGTGTACCGTTCCCGATCACAAAATGGTAAAAAAGCCCGCCCATGTGACGGCGCCGGTGATCCCGGTCGAAAAGCCGGGCGCTGCCGCCCAAGGTCGCGCTGTGGTGCAGAGTGACCGTTCGCCAGTCGGATAAAAAATTTCTGGGGCCCACGACGGACCTGACCTGATTCAGCGAATAGACCCCGTAGAGAGGGACTGCGCCAGCCCCGGGAACACCCGGAAGAGGGATGATAAGACGGAGGCCTTTCTCAAGCTGGCTGGGGTGATAAATGTGGTTCACCCGCATGAGATCGCTGACCTCGACCTTGTAGATCTTAGCGATCCGGTAAAGGGTTTGTCCCCGCTCTACGGTATGCGTGACCGCTCCCTCCACACGACCCGGAGGAAAAGCGGCGGGAAAACCTATCGCCGGGGTGTGCCTCGGGACCGTCGCGCAACCGCTTACCCAAAGGACCGTCATAAACAACGTCAGAAAACAAAATCTTTTAAAGATCACGAAACACGCCCAAAATCATCTTCAAAACGCACGACATCGTCTTCTCCCAAGTAATCTCCAAATTGGACTTCGATGAAAACCAACGGGGTCTGACCGGTGTTGTGCATCCGGTGCTTCTGGCCGCAGGCCACCGCGAGAACCGAACCCGGCTCTATGGAAACCGTTTTCCCTCCTACCGTCGCCGTTCCGCTCCCTTGAATGATCACCCATTTTTCGGAGCGCTTGAGGTGTTTCTGAAGACTGAAGCGAAGCCCGGGCCGAAGCTCGATCCGCTTGACCTGTATCCCTGTTTCCCGGTGAAGGATCTGATAGTTCCCCCATGGTTTTTGGACGATGCTCATGGACGCGGCGCTCCCCCGCCGAGGCGCATCTTGCGACTTGAGACGTATTCGATAAAAGCCACCATCGTAATGACGCTCAAGAAAAGAAGGCCTATGAGCGTGGCGCCGAAAAAGCCGACTTGCGTGAGCAGGATCGCGATAAAACCGATCATCATGCTCAAAAAATAAGAAACGCCGACGGCCATCCGTTCGCTCATTCCGATATTGACCAGGCGATGCGCGAAATGGTTTCTGTCCCCCCGCCAAGGCGGGATGCCTTTGGCCAAGCGCAGTGCGGCTACGGAAACCGTATCATAGATCGGGATCCCGAACATCAGGACCGGCATAAAAATAGTGGCATAAGTCGTCGTGGGGGCCTGGTAACGGCAAAGGAGAGTGAAGGCGGCCATCATGTAGCCGATGAAGAGACTCCCGTTGTCCCCCAAATAGATCTTGGCGGGTTTGAAATTATAATAAAGAAAACCCAGAAGCGCCCCGGTGAACGTGACGAGAAATAAACCCACCATGGCCTGTCCGATGATCTGTGTCAGCCAAAAGAACGTGACCGTCGACACGAGGGCGATACCCGCGCAATGCCCGTCCAAATAATCCACAAGATTGAACGCGTTGATGATCAAAAGGATCCACAAAAAAGTGATCGCGTAACCCAAGATCCCGAGCTCCGACACCAAATTGATCGTCAAGCCCAGTTTCATCAAGATCAGCGCCGCGGCCATTTGTCCCAATAGTTTCTGCATCGGCGACCAGCGATACTTGTCATCCAAAAACCCGACGGTCAGCACGATCAAGCTCCCGCAAAAAATCCCCACGAGTTT
>JACPXO010000138.1 GCA_016196505.1 Candidatus Omnitrophota bacterium | reverse complement strand
GTGGAATATCCTCCTTGAACTTGGGGTGATGCTGGGGCTTTCGTTCCATTTCACCACGCCGGAGCAGATCTTCCTTGATCTTGCCAAACACAGCGAGGTCTTTAGAAATTTGGATTATCAAAAAATAGGAAGTGCGGGTCACCGGTGGGGGAAGGCATGAGTGCGGAGTTTTTGATCAAAACCCTTCTGGCGCTATTTTTCTTGGGCGGCGTCTTGAACCTCGCGGGGCTTCTGACCTGGGTGGAACGGAAGCAAAGCGCCGTGATGCAGGACAGGATAGGCGCCAACCGCGCTTGGATCGAGTTCAAGTCTCCCTGGCTCCGGCCCGTGAACTGGCTCTTGAGGCCTTTGAACGTGCTCGGGATATTTCATTCCCTGGCCGATGCCGTGAAAATGTTCGTCAAAGAGGATTTCATGCCAAGAGGCGCCGATAAGTTCCTTTATAACTTAGCGCCTGTGATCTCGGTGGTTTTCGCGCTTTTGTCGTTTGCGGCGATCCCCTTCGGCAATGTGCTTCAGGTGGGCGCGCGGTCCATCAATCTCCAGATCGCGGATGTGAACGCCGGCGTGCTTTTTGTGTTCGCGATGATGTCCCTGGGCGTGTACGGCGTGATCCTGGCCGGTTTTTCCTCGAACAACAATTACGCGTATCTGGGCGGCATGCGCGCCGCGTCCCAGATGCTTTCCTACGAGATCACGATGGGGATCTCCCTTATGGGGATAGTGCTGGCCTACGGGACGCTCGGTTTACAGGACATCGTGCGGAGCCAGGGGGGATATTTTTTTGACGGCTGGCTTCCGGCATGGGGATTCACCGTGCAGCCCCTGGCGTTTATTTTATTCATGACGGCGGCCTTGGCGGAGACCAAACGCGTGCCTTTTGATCTGCCCGAGGGCGAGTCGGAGATCATCGGTTATTTTGTCGAGTACAGCGGCATGAAGTTCGGCATGTTCTTTTTGACGGACCTGGTGGAAACGGTGCTCGTGGCGTGCCTCATGACCACCTTTTTCTTGGGCGGGTGGCAGGTCCCGTACCTTTCGGCGGACGGATTCCATTTTCCCTGGGGCGCGGTGTGGCTTTTGCCGCACCTGGCCGTGGCCGTCTTAGGGATGGTCTCGTTCATTCTCAAAGTCGTTTTCTTCAACTGGTTTTTTATGGCTATCCGCTGGACGTTGCCGCGGTTCCGCTACGACCAGCTTATGCATCTAGGATGGAAGATCCTGTTTCCGGCGTCGCTCTTGAATGTGATCGTGACCAGTGTCGTCGTCGTGATGAGGAGTTAAATGGCGCAACAAGTTGGAACGGGATAAATGGCCACCAAGGTGATGGAAAGACAGGAGCTTAATTTTTGGGACAGGACGTACCTCCCGACCGTTGTCATCGGGCTTTGGGTCACGTCCGGGCATTTTTTCAAGAATTTAATCTTACATGCGCTTCACTCCCTAGGGCTTTTCAAGGGCATCCGCGCGGCTGTGACTTTCGAGTACCCCGAGGAAGCGCGGCCCCTGTCCCGCCGCGCGAGGACCCGGCACCGTCTCACCCAGCGCAAAGACGGCACTCCCCGCTGTGTCGCGTGCATGATGTGCGAGACGGTGTGCCCGGCGCGCTGCATCAATATCGTGGCGGGCGAACACCCCGACCCGAACATCGAAAAATACCCCGTGTCTTTTGACCTGGACCTGGGCAAATGCGTGTACTGCGGTTTTTGCGTCGAGGTTTGTCCGGAAGACGCGATCCGCATGGACACCCGGATCCTGGATATCGCGGCGTACAGCCGTGACCAGATGAAGCTGGATATCAAGGAACTGTTGAACCCGCGGTCGACCCTGCTTTACAAAAAATAAGTATGAAAACTTCCAAGCCGTTGTTCCGGAAATATCTCCTCGTATGTGAGAATGAGAGGGAAGAAGGGGCGTGTTGCGCCAAGCGCGGCGGCCTGGTTTTAAGGGAGTTGTTAAAGGATGAGGTTAAAAAGCGCGGCCTCGCTTCAAAGATCCGCGTGAGCCGGACGGGATGTTTGGATGTCTGTAGTGAAGGCGCCAACGTGCTTCTCATGCCGGACAATGTTTGGTTCAAAGGAGTTGAGCCAAAAGACGTGCAGGAGATCATGAGGTTTGTATGTGGGTAAAAGTCGCGAAAACAGCCGAGATCCCCGAAGGGGGAGCGGTGATCTCTGAAGCCAACGGCGAACCGATCGCGCTTTTCAAGGTTGAAGCGAAACTTTACGCGCTCTGCAACACCTGCCCGCACCAAGGCGGACCTTTGGGGGAGGGCTATTTGGACGGACAGGAAGTCACCTGCCCCTGGCACGCCTGGGTTTTCAACGTGAAGACAGGCGATTGTTCATCGGTGCCGGACGTGAAGCAAAAAACTTACCCGGTCAAAACAGAAAGCGGAAATGTCCTGATAGAAATCTAGAGGTAAGGGTCCGGTTGGGCGAGGTGGTTTTGGACGTAGTCCCGGACGCCCGCTTCTAGATCGCTGAAACGGACAGGGCAGCCGGTTTTCTTGAATTTAGACAAGTCGGCTTGAGTGAAATACTGGTACTGATCTTTGATCGCCTCGGGCATATCGACGTATTCGACGTTCAGGGGCTTGGCCGAGGCCTTGAATAGCGCGTCGGCGAGCTCGTTCCAGGATTGGGCCTTTCCCTGACCCAGGTTGTAGATCCCCTTGATCTCCGGGTGGCCGTAAAACCAGAGCATGGCCTCAACGGCGTCTTTCACGTAAAGAAAATCCCTCTTTTGGCCTCCGTCGGCGTATTCTTTCCTATACGACTTGAATAGACGCAGTTTCCCCGTGGACCGGACCTGCTCAAAACCCTTGTCGACGAGACTGCGCATGTGGCCTTTGTGGTATTCGTTCGGCCCGTAAACGTTGAAGAAACGGAAACCCACCAACCGGTTTTGGAGCCCCTGTTTTAAAACCCAGATATCAAAGTCGAGTTTGGATTGGCCGTAGGGATTAAGGGCCTTAAGCCGCGGCGTCAACGTGTCCTCGTCCGAGAATCCCAGACTCCCATCGCCGTAGGTCGCCGCGCTCGAGGCGTAGCCCAGATAAACGTTTTGGCTCACGCACCACTCGGCTATTTTTTGGGAGTAGCCGGTGTTATT
>JACPXO010000001.1 GCA_016196505.1 Candidatus Omnitrophota bacterium | reverse complement strand
TGTTTGGCAAGATCAAGAAAGATCTGCTCCGGCGTGGTGAAATGGAACGAAAGCCCCAGCATCACCCCAAGTTCAAGGAGGATGTTCCACGCGGCCCTTGAATTCCCAAGCGGCAAAAGCGCTTTTTGGATCCGCTGAACGCGGCCTTCAAAATTCGTGAACGTCCCTTCTTTCTCCGCGTAAGAAGCGCCGGGCAATAAAATATCCGCCGCGCGGGCCGTCGGGTTGTCGTTCTGGCCTTCGTAAATCAGCGTTTTCACTTTCTGGCGAATGGTCTTGAGAGCGTCCACCCCAAAAATTTTCGCTAGATCATGGTGAAAAACAAAAAGCCCTTCAAGCTCGCCGCGTTTGGCCTTCTCGATGACCGGCGTCATGTCTCCGGCGGTCTCCGCCGGCCCAAGGATCTCAGCCGCGCCGGCCGTATTCGGGTTTTTGTCTTTCTTGATCAAAAAGTCGTCTTCAAAGCCCTCCTGGCCAGGCGCCTTAAAGCCAATGTTCTTGAATTTCAAATAGTCCTTAAAGATCATCTTTTTGAGGTAAAGCTCCTCATTCGTGGCCTGAGGGGAGGCCAAAACGCCCCATTTTTCCGAAGGGATCTTTTTCAAGAGAGCGGCGGTCTTTGAAAGCGTCTCGGTCCATGTGAGCGGCTTCGAGTCACCAGGACCTGACCTAAGCTGGAGCAGGCGGTTCTCATCGATGGATTTGTAGCCATAGCGGCCATCATCGCACATCCACCATTGGTTGACTTTGGGATTTTCCCTGGGCTTTAGGCGCATGACCCGCGCGGTTTTCAAGTGATAGGGCCTTGATTTTTCGTACTCGATCTTGATATTACAGCCGCGCGCGCAGCCCGGGCAGACGGATTCCGTGGAACCCAAGTACCAGACGCGCATCTTGAATCGAAAATCCTTGTCAGTCAGCGCCCCTACGGGGCAGATGTCTACGACATTGCCGGAGTACTTGTTGTTCAGCTCGCGCCCGGGATAAATGTCGAGTTCCGCGTGGTCGCCGCGGTTAAAGATCCCGAAATCGTGGGTTTTAGTGACCTCATCGGCGAAACGCACACAGCACGAACAAAGGATGCAGCGCTCCTGGTCGAGCATCACTGTCGGTCCTATCGAAAAAGCTTTCTTCGTTTTCTTGACTTTCACGTCGTTAAGCTTCGGATCATAAAGCCCGTAATCCATGTAGTAGTCCTGAAGTTTGCATTCCCCGGCCTGGTCGCACACCGGGCAATCCAGCGGATGGTTGATCAAAAGGAACTCAAGGACTTGCTGTTGGGATTCTTTGGCCTTCTGGGACCGGGTCGAGATCACCATGCCCTCGGTGACGCGCGTGTTGCAGGCGATCACGGTGCGAGGCATTTTTTCAACCTCGACCTGGCAGATGCGGCAGTTGCCCGCGATCGACAAGCCAGGATGGTAGCAGTACCGCGGCAAGTCGATCTTGAGCTCGTCAAGCGCCTCGATGATCGTGAGACCGTCTTTAACCGTGTAGGGCTTGCCGTCTATCGTGAGGTTAGCCATGCGGTCCATTTTTAATGTAGTCCTCGAATTCTTTTCTGAATTTTGTAATGTAACTCTGGATCGGCCAGGCCGCGGCGTCCGCGAAAACGCAGATCGTTCTCCCCTCCATGTTCCGGGCGATAGTGAGCAAGGTCTCCAGATCTTTCGGTGTCCCTTCCCCACGGTAAATCCGCTTCACGATCCGGTAGGCCCACCCCGTGCCCTCGCGGCACGGCGAGCATTGGCCGCAGGATTCGTGGGCGAAAAATTTGCAGGCCAGAAGCAGCATCTTCACCATGCAAACGGTGTCGTCCATCACCATGATCCCCGCGGACCCAAGCATGGTCCCGGCCGCGCGCAGAGAATCGTAATCCATCTTCACGTCGATCTCTTTGGACGTCAGGATTTTCGCGGAAATGCCCCCGGGGATCACGGCCTTCAGCACATGTTCATCCCGGACACCGCCCGCGTGCGTCTCGATGATTTCCTTAAGCGATGTCCCCATCGGAAGCTCATAAAGTCCGGGGCGTTTCACGTGTCCCGAAACGCTGAAAAGATGCGTGCCGCCGTTTCCGGGACTCCCCAATCGGGCAAACCACTCGGCGCCGTTTTTTAAGATCCATGTGACACACGCCATCGTTTCCACGTTGTTAATAATGGTCGGACAGCCGAACAAACCCACGAGGGCGGGAAAAGGCGGTTTTAAACGCGGGAGACCTCGCCTGCCTTCGAGGGACTCCAAGAGCGCGGTTTCTTCCCCGCAGATGTAGGCCCCCGCCCCGCGATGGACCACGACGTCCAGATCGAAGCCGCTGCCGAATATGTTTTTCCCGAGATAATTTTTCGCAACACACTCCTCCACGGCCCGCTGAAGATTTTTATAGGGCTCGATGTACTCGCCGCGGATATAAATATAGGCCTTGTGGGAGCGGATCGCGAAAGCGCTTAAAATGATCCCCTCGATCAGAAGGTGCGGGTCGCGTTCCAAAATATAACGGTCCTTGAAAGTTCCGGGTTCGCCTTCGTCGGCGTTGACCACAAGATAAACAGGTTTTAAGTTGTCCTGGGGTAAAAACTGCCATTTTTTCCCGGTGGGAAACCCGGCGCCGCCCAAACCCCGAAGGTTCGAGGCCACGACGGCCTGCGTAACTTCCTCGGGCCTCATGGAGCCGAGCACTTTGCGGGCCGTCTCGTAGGCGCCGCGGGTTTCAGCGACGCTTAACCTCCAGGCGCCGGAGACGCTAAAATTACGCGATAACAGGGCTTCCATTTATTTTAGTTTGTCCAGAATTTCGTCGATCTTTTTTTCGTTCAAGGGCCCGTGGTATTTGCCGTCCACCTGCATCATGGGGCCTATTTCACAAGCACAGAGACACTCGGCCTCTTCCAAAGAAAATTTGCCGTCGGGGGTCGTTTCGCCGTTTTGAATGCCGAGCTTTTTCTTCAGGTGATCCAGCGCCTTCTCCCCGCCCATGAGCACACAACTGGTCGTCGTGCAAAACCGGATAGGGTGGCGCCCCACCGGCTTTTGGTGATACATCGAATAAAACGTCACCACTTCCCGGACATGAGCCACAGGGACTTGAGTCCACTGGGAAACCCACTGTTCGGCCTCCGGAGTCACGTGGCCGATTTTTTCCTGAGCCAAATGCAAAAGAGGCAAAACCGCCGCGTGTTTCTTGTCGTACTTCGAGACGATCTTTTGGGCTTCGGCGTCCAGTTGAGACAACGCGGGCTGTGCGCTCATCGGTCGAGCTCTCCTCCGATCATGTTCACGGACCCAAAAGTCGGAACGATGTCCGCCACCATCTCACCGACCATCATCACCGGCAACGCCGCCATGATCGGAAAACAGGGCGGACGCACCCGGACGCGGTAAGGCCGGTCGGTGCCGTCGCTGACCACATAGAACCCAAGCTCCCCGTTGGCCCCCTCGACGGGAAAATACGCCTCGGACTTCGGCGGACGTATCCCGTGACCGTACATCACAAGCTTGAAATGATTCATCAGCCCTTCGATGTTCCCGTAGGTATTTTCCTTGGCCGGAAGCGCGACGCGTTTGTCTTTCGAATAAACATTTTCGTGATAGCCCTTGGTACTGCCCTCAAGCGTCGGGTCAAGGTCTACGGTCACGTTTTTAAAACCCTCCGTTTTCCCGATCTTCGCCTCGTCGACCATCTCGGAGGCCGGGACCACGCGGCCCTCCGTGTCCACCATCACCTCGCCTTTGGGCATTTGGGCCAGGGCCTGCTCGACGATCCGCAAGCTCTGCTGCATTTCTTCCATTCGCACGTAGTAGCGGTCCAGGTTGTCCCCATGCTGTCCGACGGGAATATCAAAATGAAGCCGGTCATACACAAGGTAAGGCCTCATCTTTCTCACGTCGTAGTCCACACCCGTGGACCT
>JACPXO010000166.1 GCA_016196505.1 Candidatus Omnitrophota bacterium | reverse complement strand
TCTCGGGATCGGGATCGACCGGCTCGTCATGGTCCTGACCAACCAGCCGTCGATCCGCGAAGTGATCCTTTTTCCTCAGATGCGGAAGGAATAGCGCGCGTGAGTTTTGAATGGAATATCGCCATGAGGTACCTCTGGTCGAGACGACGCCACCCGTTCGTAGGCGTCATCAATCTCGTCTCGATCCTGGGGATCAGTCTCGGGGTGGCGATCCTGATCATCGTAATGTCGGTGATGAACGGATTTGACGAAGATCTGAAGGAACGGCTCATCGGTTTACGGGCTCACGTGATCATCGAAAAGGAAGCGGCGTTCACGGAAGGCGAGACGGTGATGGGCCGCTTAAGCCGTCTGGACGGGGTCAAGGGCGTCGCGCCTTTTGTGCAGGGCGAGGCCGTGGTTCAGAAAGGCCGTTGGGGCGCGGGTGTTTTGGTCCGTGGGGTGAGCCCTGATCTTGAACGGTCGGTCACAAAAACTTTTGATAGTTTTCGCGAGGGTTCGCTGGCCGGCGTTTCCGGAAGCGTCGCGGTGGGATCGGTGCTGGCGGATAAGGCCGGCCTTGAGATCGGGTCGGAGATCTCTCTTCTCTCGAACCTATCCAAGAAACCGGCGGTGATGAAAGTCACCGGGATCTTTTCATCGGGACTATACGAGTACGACGAACGGCTGGTGTTCATGCGTCTGGCGGACGCGCAGACTTTTTTCGGGATGGGCGACGCTTTGAGCGGCGTCTCCGTGGCCTTGAGGGACGCGGACCGGGCGCCTCAGGTCAAAAAAGAGATCCAGTCAGAATTGGGTTACCCGTTCGTGGTCCAAACATGGATGGACATGAATCGTTCGCTGTTAGGGGCGCTTCGCCTTGAAAAGACCGTGATGTTTTTGATCCTGGCCCTCGTGGTTTTGGTGGCCAGTCTCAACATCGCGGGGAGTCTCACGATCCTCGTGATCCACAAAACCAGGGACATCGGGGTGATGAAGGCCCTCGGGGCGACCCCGTTGAATCTTATGAAGATCTTCGCCTGGAACGGGCTGGCGCTGGGCCTCGGCGGCGCCTTTTGCGGAGGGGTCCTGGGGGCCGGCGTTTGCGCCCTTTTAAAGAATTATCCCGTGATCCCGTTGCCGAAAGACATCTATTTTGGGATCGACCGTCTGCCGGTGGTGATGAATAGCTGGGACGTGACCGCCGTGCTGGGGATGGCCGTGGGGTTGAGCTCCTTATTCTCTTTTTACCCGGCGGCGGTGGCAGGCCGTTTGGATCCCGTGAAGGCCCTGCGCTATGAATGAGCTTTGCGTGGAGGAAAGGGTTGAAACAACTGTTGAAGCGGCACGCTTAAGCAAGGTATACTGGGACGGCGACAGGCGATTGGAAATTTTTAAAGACGTGACTTTCTCGGTGCCTAAAGGCCAGGGAGTCGTCATTTTCGGGCCCTCGGGATCCGGAAAGACCACCCTTTTAAATTTGCTGACAGGCCTCGACCGGCCGACGGAGGGCCGGGTTCGGGTGGAAGGGGTGGATCTCGGCCGTTTGAATGAAGCCGAGCGCGCCGAGTTTCGCAACCGTTCGCTGGGTTTTGTGTTTCAGTTTTACCATCTTTTGCCGGAGTTCACGGCGCTTGAAAACGTCATGCTGCCGGCGTTCATGAGGAAACCCCGTGACCCCGAAAGTCGGGTCAGGGACCGGGCCCACGCGCTTCTCGAACGGGTGGGACTGAAGGACCGGGCCCGGCATTTTCCCTCGGAGCTTTCGGGGGGCGAGCAGCAACGCGTGGCCATCGCGCGCGCGCTCATCAATGACCCCAGGATCTTATTTTGCGACGAGCCCACGGGCAATCTGGACCTGGAGAGAGGGCTTGAGATCGTGGAACTTTTGAGCGGTCTTTACCGGAGGGAAAAAAAGACCGTGCTTATCGTGACGCATGATGAAAGGATCGCCAAAATGGCTGACCGCGTGTGGAATATGGTGAACCGCCGATGGCAGTGAAGAGAGGAGCTTCTATGGGGTTCAAAATTTACTTGGATGGGGAGTGGGTGGAAAAAGAGAAAGCGCTGGTCAGCGTTTTTGATCACGGGCTTTTGTACGGGGACGGGGTGTTCGAAGGGATCCGTTCTTACGACGGACTGGTGTTCAAACTGCGCGAGCATTTGGACCGTTTGTTCGAGTCGGCCCACACCCTGATGCTTGAGATCCCGCTGTCCAAAGCCGCGCTGGAAAAGGCGGTCGTGGACACGCTGAAAGTGAACGGTCTCAAAGACGCCTACATTCGTCTCGTGGTCACGCGCGGCGCGGGTGATCTGGGATTGGATCCAAGAAAATGCCCGAAACCGACGCTTTTCATCATCGCGGACAAGATCGCGCTTTACCCGAAGGACTATTACGAAAAGGGCTTAAAGATCGCGACCGTGCCCACGGTGCGCAATCACCCGGAGGCCTTAAACCCGCAGCTCAAGACCCTGAACTATCTCAACAATATTTTGGCGAAAATAGAGGCCACCAACGCGGGCGTGGATGAGGCGATCCTGCTCAATAGCCAGGGTTATGTGACCGAGTGCACGGGGGAGAATATTTTCTTCGTGAAAGGCCGTCATATTTATACGCCGCCGCCTTTTGTGGGGATACTCAAAGGCATCACGCGCGACGTGGTGATGCGTCTCGGGCGCGAGAACGGCTACACGGTGCGCGAGGAGATCTTTACGCGGCACGACCTGTACACCGCCGATGAGGTGTTCTTGACCGGCACGGCGGCGGAGGTGGTGCCGGTGGTCAAGATAGACAACCGCGTCATCGGTTCGGGGTCTCCCGGCAAGACCACCAAGAAGCTCAT